>JAAEPL010000392.1 GCA_024232675.1 Planctomycetaceae bacterium | reverse complement strand
TCCCAACGGCCTAAATTGGCATTCGTGACCAACGGCATCGCGAACTTTTGGAAAATTGCCGAATCGGGTGCTCGGCAAGCGGCCAAGGATTTGGAATGCGATGTGGAAATCAAAATGCCCCCTTCAGAGGGTGGCCGCGCGGCCAACCAAAAACGCATGCTGCAACAATTAATCAGCAAAGGCACGGAGGGCATTGCCGTCAGCCCGGTCGACCCTACCAACCAAACCGACATTCTGAACGAGGTCGGTGAGAACGCCTTTTTCATAACACACGATTCTGATGCACCTGATACCAACCGCCTGACCTACATCGGCATGTCCAATTACGACGCAGGTCGGATGGCGGGTGAACTTGTGAAAAAAGCCATCCCGGATGGCGGGAACATTGTCATCTTTATCGGTTCACTAGAGCAACATAACGCCAAACTTCGACGCCAAGGTGTGATTGATGAAGTCCTTGGGCGGAGCCACGATCCCAATCGATACGATCAGCCCGGTGCCGAAATTGGAGACGACAAGTACACCATTCTGGCCACCCGCGTCGATGATTTTAATGACACGCGGAAAAAAGAACTGCCTGAACAAGCACTCGCCAAATTCGATAAAATTGACTGCATGGTAGGGCTCTTCGAGTACAACCCTCCGTTTATTTTTGATGCACTGGAAGGCGCAGGAAAAGTCGGACAAATCAAAGTTGTGGGCTTTGACGAAAACGAGCGCACACTGGAAGAAATCAAAAAGGGAAACTGCGTGGGAACCGTCGTCCAAAACCCCTACATGTATGGTTACAAATCTATTGAGGTCCTGAATCGGCTGGCAAATGGCGATAAATCGGATACGGAAACCGAGTTCATTGACATTCCGGCTCAGAAAATCGAGCAGGAAAATGTCGACGAGTTTCAAAAGAACTTGGCTGCCATGATAAAAGGGGAAGCGGGTTAGTCGCCTGGGGTAACCTAACCCCCTCCAATTTAAGCCATCTTCGAATATTCCAGCACCGCCTTGCCGAATCGGCAGACTTCATGAACCCAGCTTCCTCCCCCTTGCTTCAAGCCACCTCCCTTGGCAAGCGTTTCCCGGGTGTGGTTGCCTTGGATAATGTTGATCTGACGCTTTACGAGGCAGAGGTGCTGGCCGTGATCGGCGAAAACGGCGCCGGCAAAAGCACGTTGATGAAAATTTTGGCCGGCATCCAGATGCCAGACCAAGGCCACCTTCAATTGGCTGGGCAGGAGACGGTGATCCGCTCCGTAGATCAGGCGATCGCTAATGGGATCTGCCTGATCCATCAGGAACTCAACCTTTGCGAAAACCTCAGTGTGGCTGCCAATATCTTTTTGGGTCGCGAGCCCGGACGTTTTGGATTTGTCGACGAAGGCCTTTGTCTGGAGAAAGCTCAGGACGTTCTGCAACAGGTCGGTTTGAACCTGCCACCGCAAGAGCTAGTCGGATCGCTGACGATTGGGCAACAACAAATGGTGGAGATCGCCAAAGCCATCTCCACAGACGCCCGCATCGTCATCATGGACGAACCCACAAGCAGCCTGTCTCAAAAAGAATCCGAAAGCCTATTCGAGATTATTTTCCGACTCAAACAGCAGGGCGTGAGCATCATTTATATTTCGCATCGCCTAGGCGAGGTCGAGCGACTCGCAGATCGGGTGACTGTCTTAAGGGACGGAAAAAATGCCGGGGAACTTTCCCGGGATGAAATCAGCCACAATGCCATGGTAGAACGGATGGTCGGGAGAGAACTGTCAAATTACTATTCACGCACCATAACCAAATCGGACGCAACGGTTTTGCAGGTCCGCGATTTGCGCACTTCAGCGAACCCTCACTGCTCGCTCAGCTGCGAAATCAAACGCGGGGAAATTGTGGGAATCGCCGGTTTGGTGGGAGCGGGTCGCACGGAACTATTGACCACCCTGTTTGGCATCACCCCCGCGGTCGACGGGCAGATCGCGGTCGCTGGGGAAGATTGCGTCATTGAAAATAGCGAGACCGCCATCCGCCATGGCATCGGTCTCGTCCCCGAGGATCGCAAACTGCAAGGCATCGTGCTGGAGATGTCGATTCGCGCCAACACCTCTTTACCGACCTTGAAATCCATCTCCCCGCTGGGCTTCATCGACGCGACTGCCGAGCAGACCTTGGCGGAAACGATGCAACAGCGATTGAAAACCAAGGCTCCACATGTTGAGCAACCGGTCAAATTTCTGTCCGGAGGTAACCAACAAAAAGTGGTCATCGCAAAATGGCTGGCCATGAAGCCCAAAATACTCTTGATGGATGAACCCACCCGAGGTGTCGATGTGGGCGCCAAACAGGAAATCTATCGTCTCATGGACGAACTCTCGCAGACGGGTGTCGCCATCCTTTTTGTTTCCAGCGATATGGAAGAAGTTTTGGGTATGGCGGATCGCATTCTCGTCATGCACGAGGGGCGAATCAGTGGTGAGTTACAAAAAACAAATTTCTCAGAAGAGTCGGTGATGCATCTGGCCACCGGCGGCGAAATAAAGACGGAAACAAAAATCGCATGAAATCCGGAAAAATCATTGGGATCCTGCTGTTACTGATCTATGTCTGTGTCGCCACCGCGATGCTGAACGATGCCTTTATAAAACCCTACAACCTGCAAAATTTGCTGCGCTCCAGCAGCATGTTTGCGATCATTGGGATTGGTGCTGTGTTGGTCATCGTCACCGGTGGCATTGATCTTTCCACAGGATCGCTGATCGGCCTGGTCGGTTGCACGATGACGATGATGCTGAAAGCGTTCAAGGAAAATCCACCGTTTGAAAATGGTTCTTGGTTTCTGTGGCTCATTGGCTTGGAGCTATTGCTTGTCGGTATCGGTTGGGCGATATGGGATCAGGTGTTGCGAAAACGCTTGGGGCCGGGGCGTCGCCACACGGGGAAAATTGTGCTTTCGCTGATTGGGGTCGTACTGCTTGCAGCCAGCCTGGCTGTGGAACGTACGGCCGCTGGGGAGTGGGTGACCATGGCCGCCGCAGTGGGACTGGCACTGTGGTTATCAGCTCACTTAGGCTTGCTGCATGGTTTGCTAATTACCAAATTGAAATTACAGCCATTCGTGGTGACCCTCTGTGCCTTGATGGCTTATCGCGGCCTGAGTCGGTATCTCACGGGTGACAAGACGCAGGGCTTAGGGACCGAATACAACGATTCGCTGCGTTTACTGGCAATTGGGAAACCCTGTACCGCCACCGCCATCATGCTGTTTTTTGCGGGGCTCTTGCTGATCGTCGGTATCTGGAAGACCTTTATTAGCAAACGCTCGCGTTCTGCCCCCTCTCAAAAAACGAATGGCATCATCATTCTGATCATCGGTGCGGTATTGGCCTTCGTTTCCAGTTCTCGATACTGGGATGGTTGGAAAACTCAGTTTGGTGAGACCATAGCCACCGTCGCAGGCTTCCAACTGCGTTTCTTTTCATTGGAAATTCCGGAAGCCGCGGTTGCTCGGCCTGCTACGTTAATGGCTTTTGCCATGTGGCCGATGCTGCTTTGTTTCGCTGGCCTAGCCGTTTGGTCGGCCAAAAAATGCGGGTGGTCAAAAGGAAAAAACCCAAAACAAATCATGGCCTGGTGCTTACCCGCCATCGCCGTGGCTGTTTCTTTGTTTGCGTTGCTCATGGTCAAGCAATGGATCGGCGATCAAACCGTTTCGCTGACGGATATGTCGAGCGCGTTTCAAGGCTCTGCGGAACAGGGATCAGATGACAAATTTCTATTGGGCATCAATGTGATCTTGCTGAAGATGCTGGGGATCTTTCTCAGTATGGCTGCATTGTTTGGTGGCATTCTTTGGTTAGGGAAAACCTGGA
This sequence comes from Planctomycetaceae bacterium, assembly GCA_024232675.1. Lineage (GTDB taxonomy): Bacteria > Planctomycetota > Planctomycetia > Pirellulales > Pirellulaceae > CAJQPP01. The sequence goes on along the minus strand of JAAEPL010000392.1, from coordinate 113 downwards.
CCGCACAGACCGGTAACTTGGGGCGGGCACTATGGATTCTGACAGGATTTTTTGCGGTCCTCTGGCTGCTTAGTAACACAGCAATTCACGAGACTCCCGTCCAAACACCCTTT
>JAAEPL010000391.1 GCA_024232675.1 Planctomycetaceae bacterium | reverse complement strand
GTGCCGGCCATCCAACCTGCAATTTCCCCGATGGAATCGAGCATAAGGGCAAAAGCGAAAATGACCGGCAACCAACTCAGAGCCGCATGCTGACGTGTAACCACCTGGACAGCCTGCAATAGACCGGCAGTGAGATTGATCTCTTTCGCCGGGACCAGAACCGCAATCGACAATACCACAGGAATCAAAAGGCAAACCGTGAGAACAATCGACAACATGGTAGCCGAGGAATAAAGTCGGCCGGGGTTCCGCATGCTGCTAACCCGTGTCCCCATCAGCTCTATGCCCGCAAAAATTAAAATCGTGGAAATACCAAAGGCCACGGTGGAAGGTTGGGACAAATCCGGGAACAGACACTCCCATTGCGTATCAAGCTGCGGCGACTGACCGCTCGCCAAATAGGCTAAGGCAAGTCCGATGAGAATAACGCCGGGCAAAATGGTACCCGCGAGTGAACCCAAGGTCCCAATGCCTCCGGTGAACCCCAATCCACAAGCGGTCAGGCCAGTGCACAGCCAGATGACGCCGACGACGACCCCCGCAATGTAAGCCTTATTTTCCACCCCACTTTCCCAACCTAGGCCGAGTGCGAGCATAGAGGCACTGCCGGTCAGAATCACGGTCCAGAAAAATATATTTTGCAGCCATTGCAACCAAGTAGCCAAAAACCCCCAATCCGTTCCAAATGCTTCACTCACCCAAACATAAACGCCGCCTTCGCGTTGCCAGCAGGTAGCTAATTCGGTAGCGACTAGACCGGCGGGCAAAAGAAAGCCCACGCTGGCCAACAGCAGAAAGAAGACGGAGCCTAATCCATAGGTGGCCAGGGGCGAAAGTCCGTGCAAGGTCGTCGTAATGCCGAACATGATCATGGTAACCATGATCAGACCCAGCGGTTTTTTAGGTTGGGTGTCCGTTGGTAAATTCATGGGTCCAACCCTTTT
>JAAEPL010000390.1 GCA_024232675.1 Planctomycetaceae bacterium | reverse complement strand
TGTTTCGTGGAAAGTCTACGCTCCTTGTTAAGAAGGTAGGGCCTTTTTGGCGGCTTCCACAATGTGGTCGAAACCAGCCGGGTCGAAAATCGCGATTTCCGACAACGACTTGCGGTTCAATTCGATGTTGGCGGCTTTTAACCCCGCGATGAATTGGCTGTAGCGAATGCCCCGCTGAGTGCAGGCCGCATTGATACGGACGATCCAGAGACGGCGAAAGTTTCGCTTCTTGGTCTTGCGGTCGCGGTAGGCGTACTGACCCGAGCGGATCAATGTCTCTTTTACGGTTCGCAGTAAGTTACCGCGGCCGCCGCGATAGCCCTTCGCTCGTTTGTAAAGTCGCCGTTTGGCACGTGTACGTGCTGCACCTTTAGTGGTACGCATTGAATTTTCCTTTGAACTTGTCAGGCCCCGCGGTCATTAAGTTACCGCGTTGTTTGCTTGCCCGCATGTATCAGATTGTGGCAGAGATTGAGAAATCAGCTGCTGTACTTGCCAAGTACAGACCGGATTTTATCTTCCATCGAGTCATCGAGTACCGTCGTGCCACGCAAATTTCGCGTACGTTTCTGTGAAACACGAACGTTGCGGTGGCTGGTGCCTGCCGAACGATGCTTCATCTTTCCCGAGGCCGTGGCCCGGAAACGCTTTTTGACACCTTTGTGAGTTTTCATTTTGAACGACATGATGATTCCTGCGGGGTATGCGCAGCCGATCTAAGTGGAATTTAAGTGCGAGATTCTAGGGATAACCGCTTCCGTTTGGAAGGGGATTTATCAGGGAACTCAATAAAACATGCGGATTTTGACTGCGGCTGGTTCGCGAAGCAAGGATTCAATCGGCTTTCTTGTCCCCTGACCGGCAAAAGTGAGGTCGAAATCCACCAGGTGGAGGCTCAATCTTCGAAATTCGCTCCCGACTTAGAGTCTAAACGGCGAGGGAGGCGTGGTGGTTCCCAACAAAATCGATGGCTTCGTCTTATCTAGATCGTCTTTCATGTACAGGTTTGTTAAGTCGGATCGCTTGTGCGGCCAAATATGAAAAGGCCCGGAGTTCCAGTTGCGGATACTCCATTCGCCCAAAATCCCCGAATCGCTGAGGCTTCCCTCGTATCGAACGCGGTGTTTTTTTAGGTACTGCTTGTACCAATGGCACGTCGATGTCTCCAGGTCGTAATTGCCCTGAATCAACCAAGGACCTACGTAATCGGTCCCTTCCCCGCTGATTTCGTCGTTCTCGAAATTCAGGTAAAGGTGCATCCAGCCCCGCTTAGATAGGTGGTTTTCTAGATAGAACCCTGTCCATTCTCCACTGGGCAGGCGTGGATCAAGCTCTAAAGGGGGAGTTTCGTATTGGGGCACTGCGACTTGGTGGGTGAAAAAGTAGGGTTGAGAAAATCCGTGCAGGTTGGTGAACCTCAGGAGTTCGGGCAACGTAAACCCGTCATGAGTAACAGTGGGAGCGTTTGCGAAACCGTCAACAGCGGCGGTTGTTTTTCGCGGAAAGGCGGCATGAATCCCTGTAAATCGCGGGTGTTGGGCTGCGGGGCCCGGGCGTAGACACCTAGCGATATGCGTTTTCTCGCTGCGGTTGCGGCTAGTTTTGGGGCGTTTTTGGGCTCATTGAGGCGGTGGTACGGTTCTTAAATCTTCAAGAATTCGAACTTTGTGGAGGACTTTTCGTCCGGTTAACCGTTTTTTTATTGAATCGCATTTATTTTTGAATCCAGACAAGGGCTTGATAATGAACCTTAACAAGTGCAAAGGATTAGAATATCCCGATGCTTTTGGGTTATTGATATCGGCCTTGGGGTTAAAGGTGGTTAGTGGGCCGACGTTGCAATGCGAAAGCGTTTTTTTTTCGAATATTGCTTGTAATATTGCCGTCTGTCATCAACAATGAGACAAGCCTGCAAAGGGCTATTGTTCTTTTATTAAATTTGAGTTGTGACACATTTTCGGGATCAGGTTATTTTTTATTAATCTTTGACCTACATTCTCGAACTGTTGTTTTTGTTTTATTTATTTTCTCGGAGGACTGTTTATGTCTACTCGCAGAAAAGGGTTCACACTTATTGAACTCTTGGTCGTGATTGCTATTATCGGCATTCTTATTGCAATGCTTCTACCTGCTGTACAGCAGGTACGTGAAGCTGCCCGACGTACTGACTGTGCAAACCGTCTGCGTCAAATCGCTTTGGCCGCCCACAGTTACCATGATGTGAATGATCGCTTACCACCTGGTGGTTTGGGTGAAGAGCAAGTTATGACTGATGTTATGGCTTGCTTGGAAGATCAGTGGACGTCGGCTTTGGGTCTCGTTATGCCTTACATCGAGTTGGATAACTTGGTGCGAGACATTCCTGGTATCATGTTTGATCCCAACAAGAACTTTGAAGATTACGTAGATGCCAATGGCGACCAGATTTATAGCTGGAACATTGGTCTTCCTAACGGTATCTTCGTCTGCATGGACACCGTTGTCCCTGATTTCAATTGTCCTTCGGATGATATCAATGAAATTCAGTGGTTGTGGTTCGGTTCTGGTCAAGGTTCGATGGCTTGCTATCAACCTCGCGTTCAGGGCAGTAATGACGACAAGGATTGGGCTGGTTGGTTGTTGGTATCCGGTGGTGGAGACCTCTCTAACTTCGTAGCTCGTACTAACTACGTTTCTTGCATTGGTGCTCACGGTCACACCGTTGGTCCAGAGCGAGAAAAATGGCGTGGTGTTATGGCTCCTCGTCTTCGCGTTACTTTGGAATCCATCATTGATGGTTCCAGCCGTACCGTCATGTTTGGTGAAAACATTGGTCCTTACGTCGATTACCAACCCGGTGTTGATATCGATGATGATGACATCACGAACACCGAAACCAGCATCCCTTGGGGTTGGGTAACCGGTGGTGGCGTTCAAATGCGTGGTAACATTCCTTACCTCGAGCCACAATTCCCACTCGGGACCTCTATTCCAAACTTCCCGGACTTAGATCCAGCTTCGATCACGATGATTGGTTCAGCTCGTAACTCGAGTGTTCGTGGATTTGGTGCGAATCACCCTGCCGGTGCTAACTTCGCATTGGCCGACGGATCTGTTCGCAATATCCCACGCTCTACCGATTCGGTAACGCTTTACGAATTAGGCGGTAAGGCCGACGGTGGCGTACCCCTTAACTTCTAGAAGGTTGAAAATGTTTAAGAAAGTATTTGTTGCAATCACACTAGCCGCCTGTGTTACCGGCCTCAGCCTCTCAGGCTGCGGTGGTCCTGGCGAGGTCACGACGAAAGGTAGTCTGAAGTCCCAAACTGACATGGGTAAGGATACTTCCGGAAACGCGAAGGACTTGGAGCAAGAAGCGCCCCAAGGTACCGGAATGATGGACTAGGCGTTGCAACTAGATGCAAGAATTTCAAGCCGGGACGTTAATCGTCCCGGCTTTTTTTGCGCATTCGACCTCGGGCAGATGAGGCGTAACGACCTTCTTAATCGCCTTAATGGCGTGGCTGGTTGAGGTTAGCCCCGGCTTGCGGTGAATCTGATTGGGGCGGCGCTACGGTGCGCGGGAGTTTTGGGTTTGCCATCGCTCCAAAATGGTCCACAATGCGGGGCGAATTCACTTCCTAACTCATGTCATCACTGTGAAATTATTTCTTTTCCCTACTTTTGCTGCCCCCGATTCAGAGCATGAACGCGCCTGGCGAGTCAGGGTGAGTGGCGTCTGCTTGAGGGAGAAGACTCGCTTGATCCAACGCAAGGTGCTGGAGAACGTTCTGAAGCGACTGACCGACGTTGATGACGAGGAGTTGGAGTCCGAGCTTTGTCACCGTCGCAGTGAGCCATTTTTTATGGCTCCACTGAGAAAGCGAAAGATTCGCTTTGAAGTTGATAAAAGGGCCATTGCCACGATCAAGAAGACAAAGCGAAACGGCCAGTTTCGAGCAAAATTGTTGGTGAAGGAAACCGAGCTGGCGGAAAATTTCGCAGAAACAGGCCTCTTGGACCTATCGGCGAGAGACCGTGAATCAAGCATCTTGAAGGGAGCTCTCAAGGTGAGGATGGTGCCGGCCCGGGGGCACTCTGTTATTTCTGATATCGATGACACGATAAAATTCTCAAACGTCGAAAATCGGGCGGAGTTGTTAGCCAATACATTCACCCGACCATTCCTGCCAATCGCTGGAATGCCGGCGGTGTATCGGGAGTTAGCGGCAGTAGGGACGGAGTTTCACTACGTAACGGCCAGTCCTTGGCAGTTATTTGAGCCGCTTCATGCGTTTCTAGGTGAGCAGGACTATCCTCCTGGATCTATGCATTTTCGGACATTTCGCATTAGTGACCATCTGCTAAAGCGTGTGGGAGTGATACACCGGGGTGGGAAGGCGGCGGCGGTGCGGCGGATTCTTGCGAGTTTCCCGGAACGCAAATTCACATTGATTGGCGATTCGGGAGAGAAGGATATTGAGATTTATTCCCGCTGTTATCAGCAATTCCCCGATCGCGTGGGGCAGATTTTGATTCGGTTGATTCGCCCCGAGCATCGGTTTCGGGAATCGGTCATTGAGGGCCAGTTATTGCTCCCACCCGATGTTTTTAAGGTGTTTGAGACTCCCGAGGAGTTGGCTGAAATTATGAATGTGCCTTGGAATCCGGGCGTCATCCCCAGCTCATAATTTCAAAATTTGGCACCTTTGGCCTGAAGTTTTCTTATTTTGGAGCCGTAATTAGCTTGGGGGGGTGGGTTTTGTCTGGATTGTTCGCGGAATACCTTGCCTACCGTCAGATTTACCCCTTGTACGTTGGGGCCAATTTCATAAAAATATGCGGCTGTAAAAAACCGAGAAAATTTTGTCGCCCGCCAGAACCGGCGGTCGTTTTTTTTGCGTCCCAGAACGGGCCGTCGAAAACTCCGAGGTAATTAAATACATGGCACGTTATACCGGCCCCAAAGCAAGAATCAATCGAAGATTGGGTTCACTCATTTATGAATCCAACGGCGCTTCGAAAGCGCTCGAACGACGACCTAATCCTCCTGGTATGCACACACGTGGACGTCGCCCGTCCAATTACGGTGCTGCTTTGATGGAAAAGAAAAAGATCAAACATTATTACGGTCTCGGAGAGCGACAATTGCGTCGTTACTTCGACAAAGCATCCCGCCAAAAAGGCAACACGGGTGAGCAACTGTTGCTCATTTGTGAAAGCCGATTGGACAATGTTGTGCGACGAGTCGGTCTGGCTAAGACGCGATGCCAAGCACGCCAAGGGATTGCCCACGGCCACTTCCGGGTCAACGGAACCAAGGTCGACAAGCCTTCTTTCCAAGTTCGTCCTGGCGACGTCGTAACCATCAAATCCAAGGGCAACGTACGAAATCTATACCAAGGCATCATGTCGATGGGTGTAGACGGCGTAGGTTTGGAATGGGTTTCTTTTGATAATGAGACAATGACGGCAACGGTTCAGGGGACACCTGGCCCTTCCGACATCAGTCTGCCAGTGGACGTTAATACCGTCATCGAATTCATGTCCCGTTAATAACGGGAGGCGAGCCGTACTACCTACGGCTTACCTTTTTGGAACAATTGATCGATTTATTTATCGGCAAGCCAATCATACGTTTTGGCTTGCCGTTTTTTCTATGAGGCTTGATATGCACGCACCTATAGTTGTTATTGGCGGTGGTCCAGGCGGTTACGCTGCAGCATTTTTGGCGGCTGACGAAGGCCAAGAGGTGGTTGTTGTCGAGGCAGAACCCCGTCTTGGGGGGACTTGCCTGCTGAGAGGCTGTATTCCTTCCAAGGCTTTGCTGCACGTGGCGAAGGTGATCTCTGAGGCAGAGGAGATGCAATCTGAGTGGGGGGTGAGTTTTGGCGAACCCAAGATCACGTTGGATACCCTGCGGGAGCGGAAAGAAAAAGTCATCGCCACTCTTTCCGGGGGGCTCGGACAATTAGCCAAACGCCGCAAGGTTACGGTGATCCACGCACGGGCCAAGTTTGAGGATTCCAAAACTCTTTCCTTGCACGGCGACCATGATTCCATTCCAGAGGGTGGAAAGCTGACCTTTGATCATTGCGTTATTGCCACCGGCAGTGTTCCTGCCATGCCTGGCGCTTTCGATATTGGTAGTGACAAGGTATTCGATTCAACGGGAGCCTTGGCACTGACAAGTATCCCTGAGGAACTGCTGGTCATTGGCGGGGGCTACATTGGCTTGGAGATGGGAACGGTCTACGCCAGTCTCGGTTCCAAGGTCAGCGTTGTCGAATTGTCAGATGGCTTGTTGATGGGAGCCGATAGGGATTTGGTGCGTCCACTGCATAAACGTTTGAAGAATTTGTTTGAGGATCGCATTTTCCTCAACACCAAGGTGGGTTCCTTGGGCATGCAGGGTGATAAAGTCGAAGTGGCTTTCGAAGGCCCGGGCGAGTTTGGTACCAAACAATTTGATGCCGTCTTAGTTTCCGTCGGACGCCGTCCAGTCACCGCAAGCCTGGGTTTGGAAAACACTCAATGTCAGGTCGACGAACGCGGGTTTATTAAGCACGACAATCAATTGCGAACGGATGAACCTAATATCTTCGTAATTGGGGATGCCGCGGGAGAGCCGATGTTGGCCCATAAAGCCACGCATGAGGGGCGGATCGCGGTGGAGGCATTGTTGGGCAAGAGTGCTACCTTTGATAAGCGAGCCATTCCCGCCGTTGTCTTTACGGATCCTGAAATCGCCTGGGCAGGCGTAACTCAGGACGAGGCCAAGCGAGACGGTCTCGAAGTCACTGTGGCTGCCTACCCTTGGGCGGCCAGTGGACGAGCTCAAGCTCTGGGGCGCACCGAAGGGTTGACCAAGTGGATTATCGACCCGGAAACCGAGTGCGTGATTGGCTGTGGTATCGTTGGCCCTGGCGCCGGAGAGTTGATTGCCGAGGCTGCTTTAGCCATCGAGATGAGCTGCGAAGTGCGGGATATCACCGAGACCGTTCATGCGCACCCCACGCTTGCTGAAACTTTGATGAACGCGGGCGAAGTATTTTACGGAACCGCCACAGAAATTTACAAACCGCGACGGAATCGAGGTTAAGTATGGAATCCGGCTCGCGAATTCTGCGGTCACGACGCGAGATATCGCTGATGCGTCGGGCGGGAATTTTGGTGTGGCAGGCACATCAAGCTGCGGCTCAGCTGCTGGCGCCCGGTGTCTCAACGGCCCAGCTTGAGGCGGCCTTGGCTAAAGTTTTTAGCGATGCCGATGCCGAACCCCTGTTTTTGAATTATCCGGGTGTCACACCCTTCCCAGCCGTCTCCTGTATTTCTGTGAATGAGGAATTGGTTCATGGGATTCCAGGGCCGAGGGTTCTGGAAAGCGGTGATATCGTCAGTATTGATACCGGATGCCGAATTGGTGGTTGGTGTGGAGATGCCGCGGTAACGCACGCGGTTGGTGATGTCAGCGCGAGAGCCAAGAAAATCCTGCGAGTTACTCACGGTGCGCTGAATTTAGCAATTGATTTGATGGGCTCTAAGAAGTGGTGGAGCGAAGTTGCCAAGGAGATGCAGGAATACATCGAAGGTCAGAAATGCTCGGTCATTACCAGTATGGTGGGGCATGCCATTGGCCAAGAGATGCATGAATCTCCGCAGGTACCGAATTACTTCGACCCTGCCTGGGTGGAGGGTGAGGATTTTGATTTGCGGCCAGGCGTTGTGATTGCTGTGGAACCGATGGTCAGTTTAGGGACCTCGGAATTGAGGCACTTGGATGATCATTGGACCTGCATTACTCGTGATAAATCGCTTTGCGCTCACTTCGAGCATACCATTGCGATAACCAAAGAGGGGCCTAAACGCCTGACCACCGCCCCGGAATCTGCCGAAGAGAAATCGCTACTGCCCGACTGGTTGCAAGACGAATCCCAGTGGTTGGTGTGGTAAGCCGTTGTTCCGCCCGCAGGCAATCCAGGGCGTCCTACAACCGCAAGCCAACTGCGTAAGGGTCCCTTGTGGCCTTGAGGAAGTCTGGTGCGGGCGTCTCTAACGCTGTGAGCCTGCTTAGCGATCGAACGCTTCTTGGTAACGCTCGTTGTTCTCGTAGGCTGTTTGTTTGACACTCGTTTGCGGATCCTGCAGATGGTTCATGGCAATCACGCGGGAGTGCACATCTCGAGCACGATCAAAATCTCCCGCTGCCGCGTAAGCTGCGGCCAGTGTGTCGAGATTTGCCTGGCTCTCCCCACCAATTGCGATCGCTTTTTTCGCCAGCGTTAATGCCTGCTGACCGTCGCAAATTGATTCTTCGGAGCAAGTCGCCAGCAGCCAGCCTAGCCGTCTACAGAACTCGCCGTTGGTTTGCTTGTCAATCGCGTTGCGTAGGTCATTTCGGGCAGCTTGCCAATCGTGCATCGCCAGATAGACGTCGGCACGGTTAGCGAGTGCCCAGGCGTCGTTAGGCAGTTTCTTCACGACATGATCGTAGTCTTGCAAGGCGGCATCGAGTTGGTTTTGAGCTAAGCGGCAATGCCCACGTCCACTGAGCGCTTGCAAGTCTTCGTCATCCAGTTGAATGGCCCGGGAATAGTCCTCTTCCGCAAGTGCAAACTGACTCTCTTGGTATCGCATTTCTGCCCGATTGAACGAGGCCGCGGCCGATTCAGGATTAAGTTCAATGACCGCCGTGAAATCTTTGGCGGCCGCTTGGAATTTTTCTTTTTCAGCTAACAACGTTCCCCGGTGCATGTGGGTTTGCCAACGCTTGGGGTCTTGGCTGATAGAGCGGTTGAAATCATCCATAGCCTGCCCGGAAATGACTTCAGCTTGTTGAGAGCTGTTAGCTTTAAGGAACTGTTCTGCCAGTTCCGTTCGTGTCACGCCGCGTTTGTCGAGCGCCCATGCGTTGAGTTTGTTGAGATAATTGCGATGGGATGGGGAAGCCGATTTTTCCTTGAGCAGGTTGTCGCATTCCGTGATTAGTTCCGAGTATTGAGTGGCCGTGGAGGCATTTTTCGCTTTTTGTGAAACGGATTGAATGCGAGTTTGGAATGTTTCCTGTGCATGTCCAGTTGTGGTGATGCCCAGGGCAGTGATGAATACAAGCAAAACAAAAAAACTGCGAGCGAATCGGTTACAGGTTTCGGCTTGATTGAAAATGGTCATGGCAAACCCTCCGTGGATGTGCAGTGCGAGATTGATTTCGATGGTTTAATTAAGCTTGCGGTTTGGTCATCCGCATTGGGTCCAGAGCTTCTTGCAGGGTTTCTTCCGGCAGAATATCCTGCTCAGTACATAATTCACGAATGGTTTTTCCCGTCTTGAATGCTTCTTTGGCCAATTGGGATGCCTTTTCGTATCCGATGTAAGGATTCAAACTCGTAATCATCGAGAGGCTTTGTTCCACGAACGAGGCACAAACTTCGATGTTGGCTTCCATTTCTGCCGCACAGAAATCGACGAAGGCATTAACGCCACCGCTCAATATCTGGATACTTTCCAGGGTCGTGTGACCCATCATGGGCATCATGATGTTCAACTGGAACTGACCTCCGGCGGCACCGCTCAATACGATGGCTTGGTTATTTCCCATGACGCGTGCCGCAACTTGCATTAAGCTTTCGCACATAACGGGATTCACCTTCCCGGGCATGATAGAACTTCCGGGTTGGCGGCTAGGGAGTGCCAGTTCGTAAAATCCGCACCTCGGCCCACTGCCCAACCAGCGGATATTGTTGGCAACATTGAACAGTGTGGAAGCGACGGTATTCAAGTTACCATGGCACTCGACTAAACCGTCTCGTTGGGCATTGCCCTCGAAGTGGTTCACTGCTTCCAAAAAGGGAATGTTTGTATCTTTCGCTAGTTGCTGGGAGACCCGATTTCCAAATTCCGGGTGCGTGTTAATCCCGCTGCCCACAGCTGTACCACCCACAGGTAATTCTAAAACGGCTTTTAGGGCTGCTTCCGCACGGTCGATTGATAGCTCGAGTTGCCGTGCGAATCCGCCGATTTCCTGACCCAATGTGAGCGGAGTCGCATCCATCAGGTGGGTCCGACCAATTTTGATCACAGCTTCCCATTCAGCCGATTTCTCCTTGAGCGTGTCACAAAGCCGATTTAATGCGGGCAAGAGTGAGCTTTGGATTTCACAGGCAACCGCAACGTGGATTGCCGTTGGGAATGTATCGTTGGTGCTTTGCCCCATATTTACGTGATCATTGGGGTGGATTGGTTTATCCAAAGCGAGGCGATCACCACCTGCGATCTCAATCGCACGGTTGGCAATTACCTCATTGACGTTCATGTTGCTGGAGGTCCCGGAACCTGTCTGGAAGACATCAATCGGGAATTGGTCGTCCAGTTTGCCGTCGATAACGTCTTGGGCAGCCGCTAACATGGATTCGACCTGGTCGTCTGAAAGGGGGTTCTTACCGGAGCCCGTCAGTTTACCGAGGTCGCGATTGGCGATGCCGCAGGCGTACTTGACGCGTCCCATGGCGTGGATCAGTGCCGGAGGAAGATTCCAACCGGAAACGGGGAAGTTTTCGACGGCTCTTTGAGTTTGGGCGCCATAGTAAGCGTTCGCAGGAACCTGTACGTCGCCCATGGAATCATGTTCGGTACGAAATTTAGATTTCAATGTGGTTTCCGTTTCG
>JAAEPL010000389.1 GCA_024232675.1 Planctomycetaceae bacterium | reverse complement strand
AACGTGTTGCGATTGCCGGGTCCATCGTCGTATTGTTACTAGGTAGCTTGCAGTTTTACGACTTCGCCAGATCCATGGGACAGTCCGACACACGCGTTCGGGCCTTTAGCAGAAATGTCATCATCGACTTGGATGAAAATGCGTTGCCCACAAATGTTGAGAGTTCCTTTGACGGAAAAGGGTTCGTTTGGGGCCAGGTCAATTACGACCGCACTGACCGGTCAATCGGCAGCGATTTTGGTCAACGATCTGATTCTTGGACCTATCGATCTCCTCAAGGAGAATTAGCTCAGGCATCGATAGACCAAACCTTCCCAGGTTGGCACGAGTTGACGACCTGCTACAAAAATTCAGGGTGGAAAATCAATCCCGGCGCACGCCGCAAAAAGGTGACTGAATTTGAGGATCCCAACGGGCAAATGATCGATTGGTCATACATCGAATGCGACATGGTGGATGCGACCACCGGTCAGCATGGATTTCTGCTTTTCAGCTTTACAGATGCCAACGGTCAACCGATCGAGGCGCCCATCGAGTGGGGTAACCTTCGTTCCTTTTACGAAAGGGCCAAGAATCGGCTTTTCCACAGCTTGAGGTCATCACTTTTTAGCGGGGAAGCCTATCAAATGCAGGTATTTGTGCCATCCCAAAGCGCTCTTAGCCCTAGTCGAAAAGAAGAGATTCGCAGCCAATACTTCCGCATTCGAGAAGAAATGCGAGAGGCCTTGATTACTTACGGCGAAGATTCTGCGGCAGGCCTCGTTGAAAAACCTGCAGGCCCCACAAAGTCCGAAGGTTCGCCAAACTAAACCAGCACACTTGTAGAAAATTCATCCGTCATATTGCTATGCATCATTACCGCTTCCCAGTCGGCAAATTAAGCGGCAAACTACGTTTTAAGTCAGTTCCAATTTCCTTGCCCCTTTCAGAATGAATACTATGTCGACGGGCAAAGATATTAGCGACTTCAAATCGCGAGAGGATGATGAGGCAAGGCAGCATGAACAGCGCAAGGTTCTGCTTCCTTACCTGATTCTCATCCTTTCACAATTACCACTAACGGCGGTCTATTTATCAGGCATCTGGAACGAACGCCCGCATTACTTAATCCTACCCTTGGCGATCACTGCATTCGCTTTCTTCGTTTTTTATCGCTGGCCCCGAAATAGCGAAGCTGTTTTTTTTAACAGCTCGAAATCCAACTTCTTTCTGGTGCTGGGAGTGGTATTTGCGATTGCGGCAACTCTCTTTCTTTCTCCTTGGCTCAGTTATGCGGCCCTGTTACTTTTACTTGGCAGCCTTTTGTCACGCACCAACGACCGCAAGGTTTTCGGGACAGTACTTGGGACGATGGCTCCTTTACTAATCCTTTTGCAACCTCCAGCTGCAATTGATTTCGATACCGTCCAAGGAGATATTTCATTTCTTGGCTGGGTAAAAACCTGCTCAACCAGTTTATCCAGCAACATGCTGGACCTTCAACTTTACCCGCACAACTTTGCGGGATTTCGCATGGAATTCCCCACTCAGGAATTCACTTCCATCCACTTGGGAAATGGTTTTTTTTCCATCTTCGGGCTTTTACTTTTAACTTGCATATACATTGCGGCTCGGCGTATTCCCATGTTTCGGGGTGCGATGCTTTTGATAGCCGCAACTTTTTGGTTCATCGCTTTTGAAGCGATTGAGCTCACCATTTGTGTGGTTAGTGCATTATCTTTTGAACAAGATCTTTACGCACCTGGTACTGGCAATACCCTACTGCAGATCGCGGGTCTATTATCGGCGATCATCATGACCTTACTTTCAGAACGCCTTATTACATTTCTTTTTGGTCCAGTAGATATCCAAGCTGTCGATGAGAACATCTCTCTCCAAAATTTTCTCTGTCGATTCTGGAATGCTGCGATCTCGGGAGTCAGCTCCCCCACCATCGATATCAACATTAAGAAGGAAGTGGATTGGGCCCGCAAAAGAAACAGCTTCCCTGAAAAATCAACGCTTAAACTTATCTGGGCTTCCGCCGCACTACTGTCCGTTATTTTGATCATGCAAATTATCGGCTTGACTGCCGCTGCTCAAAACCTCACCCCATCGCTTTTAGATACGAACTTTGCCGAAGACACATCATCGGTCGAATCTTTCCTCACTATTCCCGACGGATTTAGAGTCGTAGATTTTACTGTCGGGACGCCCGCACCTAAAACAATCTTTGAGACGGATTCGTTTACATGGAAAGTTGAAGATGCTGCGGGCCAACCCTATCAGATTGCGATAAGCTTTCCATTTACTGGTTGGCACAATTTCGACTTGGAGGCTGAAAGTCAAGATTGGAAACGAGAACCGGAAATTATCACCGATGAACTTATCCTCGAAGGCAAGAACGTCCCTTACTTTATAGGTAGTTATCAAAATAGCTTGGCATTACATCGCACCCTATTTAACACACAACTCGATAAGTTCGGGGACGGATTCGAACTCCCCTACCTGTGGGCGAATTTACCGGCAACCATGAAACGAATTAGCAACCGACTTTCCAATCGAACCCGACCCAGGTTATTCTCTGGGCGGTCTATCGAGATTAAAGTCTATTTAGATACGATTGGCCCTAACACGCCCAGCGAAGTCGAGACCGCAGCGACATTGTTTAAAGATATTGTTGCACAAGTAGAGTCGGCATTGGGCACCGGGGTTAATGCGAATTCCGATGAGCCCTCTCCCACCCAATAAAACATCGAGAGAACCGTGCCCATGGACGAGCCTATTATTTCGATTGCATTTGCCAGAGCAGGGCTACTTGGTAATCCCTCAGATGGTTATCACGGCAAGGCGATTGGAATTTCAGTGCGAGATTTTCGCGCCGTGGTCAAACTAAAAGAAGCTCCTACTTTACGCTTTCTTCCTTCTGCTGAAGATCAGAGAATCGAATTTGATTCCATGGAGCAATTTGCAAACCACATCGAAAATTTCGGTTACTACGGTGGCCTGCGATTAATCAAAGCGACTGTTAAGCGATTT
>JAAEPL010000388.1 GCA_024232675.1 Planctomycetaceae bacterium | reverse complement strand
TCTTGCCGTATTCCAGGGCATCCTTCAAGGGCGCGGTGCAAGCCACCGTGAGGATGACTTTTTCAGTCTTACCGCCCCTGGGCTCAATCTTGATTCTTTCGGTATGTACTACGGTCTTCGGGTCGAGTGACACTTCGAACAGCAGCGTCGAACCCTCCGCTCCGGCCTTTTTCAACACCTCAATGGGAATGTTTGCCGAGAAATTGCCATAACTGTCGGTCTCCGTTATCGCATTGAAACCGTCTCCGGAAACTTCACGCCCCCCTGCTGAAGCGCTGTGCCCGACCGATACCGTCACGTTCAACGCGGGTAAACCGATTTTGCTATCGGTTTCGACAATCTTGCCGGCAATGCCCAGCGACTTTTTATCGACCCCGGCGCAGGGATTGCGTCGCAGTCTATTCCTGGCTTCGTCGATGGCCTGTGCCTCGTCGTCGAGCAAGTCAATTTCGGCAATCAACTCCTTGTCCATCTCGGTATTAACATCTTGCCAGGCCGTGTCCATCGTGTTCAGACGGCCGATCGCATCCTCGTTTTCCTGTTTCTTTATCGCGACCAGTTCATCGATCCGGTCATAGATTTCCTTTTCGAAATCGATCTCGGTTGAATTTTCGTCTACGTCCATGATCGTCTCCTGTTGAATTAAAAACTCTGCGCGGCGGGAAGATTGCCAACGGTCTCACCCTGGTTGGCGCGATACTTGAGTGCAAGCTGGCTCTGGTTACCGACGATGATTACGCTGCTGCCGACGACCGATCCACCGTAATCAAGCACGTTGCCGGTCAGATTCACAACCAGGGCTTTCGAGGCCTGTTTCTTCAATAACGCGACAGGCCAGTAAGCCCCGGTCAGTGCCTGGAATATGCCCAGCCAGCCCTGGATCAGTCGATTGTTCGAAAACTGCACCACCGGGCGCGCGCCGTGAGGATCGCTCAGCCATGCCGGGCTGACGATGCTCGGGGGCGTAAATATTCCGAAATTGCCCAGCGTCACCGGAAATGCTTTTGCGATCGCGGTGGTGGCATACATCGACATGTCGTATTTGATCACGTTGTAGAAGACCACCTCGTTGGCCAGCTTGAACTTGTCCTTTTGTGCGAAACCCTGAGCGGCGATCGGATCGCCGCCAACCATGACCGTACCCTTGAACTGGTTGTTGGCAATTGACAAGTTGCCCGCGCTCAGGCTCGGGATCGCCAGCGCGTAAATGGTGGCCTTCTTGCCGGGAATGCCCGACGCGGTCAACGAGTTGCCGATGATCTCGGCGCCCTTGTAGGCCCCGGCCAGTCCGAGCTTACCGTTGAGCAACAGCGCCATCGAAGGCACGGCGACCTCATTGTCGCGGACTTCTCCGGAGACGACATGAAACATTATCCCGCCCGGGCGTTGCGTATTGCTGCCAAAAATCCGGTTGTGCACCGCGCGGTTCTGAACTCCGCTCAGGTTTACCGCATAGCCCTCAAGATTAAGTTTCACGCTGGCGATACCAGTGTTTATGTCGGCGACCAAGTAATTATTCGCGGTGATATTGGCGAAGGTTTTCATGATAAATGCCTTGTCCGCCCAGACGTCGCCCGTTTGTGGTTTGTATTTTTTCAAAACGGTGTCGTTGATTGCCTTCGAGAATCCTGTCCTGTTGATGCTGTCCGGGTTCTTTTCCGCGGCATCGACAAGCGCAGCGCTCATCATCCGCATCATCGGCACATCATTCGCTTTTGCTGCCTTGATGTATGGCTGCGCCCTGTAAACGTTGGTGGCCGCCGCGACCATGATGTTGAGCGGTGGGACCAGAGCCTTTCTCGGCGCCTTGACGCGGATATCATTTTTCTCGACGCGCACCGCGCCAATAGTCGCCCTGACCGCGCCGGAATAAACATCGAAGCGGTTCTTTTCGATCAGCCGCACCTTGGTGTCGACCGGGTCGGCCATGTAGAAGATGCGATCGTCGGGTTCGATCTGGATCGCGACATCCTGGCAACCGGTGAAGGAATTGCTGGCAATCCTGAAGTCGACGATATTCTTGGTGCCCGACCATTCGATGCCAGATTGCGTCGCGTTGAATCGATTTCCCTGGATCAGCACCTGTTGACATTTTCCGATGCTGAAAAAGCTGGAATTGAGCAAAACCTGCTTATCCAGGCGTGTCTTGACTCGAAGTTCCGATTTCAGCAGCAGCTTACTGGCCGAGTCGTTAGTGACCTTGCCCAACCTGAACAGGTTGGCGGAAAAATCCCGGATAACCGCTTTTCCGCCGCGGATGTCGGATTCGTAGACAATACCCTGCTGCACGTTGGCAAAGGTATTGTCGACCACCTGGCAATCGACCGCGTCGGCCAGTATCAGCAGACCGGTCTTGCAGGATATGCCTTTCTGGTCTTTGAACTCGCCGCTTCCCTGGCCGATGCGATTTTCGCTGAACCGCAAGCTGTGTACCAGTCCGCAGGACGCGGCGGTGACCGTGGTCATGAAATCATTTTCATGTATTTTGCAGTTCTCCACGAGTTCGCTGCTAATCCCGATACTGCCGGCGAAATAGTTATCGATTACGTCGACATCGAAACCCACTGAAACATCCAGGCCGATATAAAACGGCGAGATGTCGGCCAGACTGGGCCTGGCCAACGTTGGCTCGAGCAAGCTCGACAGCGGCCGGCTCGCGAATAGCCGGTTAGTCTTTAGGTCCGCAAACTCCGTCTCGAATTTCTCAGCTCGCGCTGCATCGATACCGATAAAACGATTTCCTTCCACCTGGCTACGCTGCAGAAACTTAAGGTCGATGCCGCGGACCGTGCCCTGCCAGAGGTTGCCGTTGATGGTGCTCCCCGACAACAGGTGCCCGGCTATTCCCGCGGGACCCGAAATCGTATTGTTTTCGATCGTCCATTCGAGACATTGCCCGCTAACGACAATCACGGGATAACTCTGTGCGCGAAAGGTGGCATTGACAAACATATCGCTGATTGTCAGGCGCCGGACGTTTTCGCAGGCCCATACCGGCGCTCCGTTCTCGCTCAATACAGCAAAGGATTCGAACTTGATGTCCCGGTTGCGTTTGAGGATAAATGGAGAGGCATTCTTGAGCGCGTCAGCGACATGCAGGCGGCTCACCTGACCGAAACCCTTGATATGAATGCTGGATCGCCCGCTCAGATCCAACGGCCTGGACAGGTAATGATCGCCAGGAAGCAGGCACAGGCAACCGCCGCCCGCCTCGAATATCTTCTTCAACGCGTGATGAATATCGCAACCAGGCTTGATCGCGATACAGCAGCCGGATGATATTTCGGTCAGCGGCGCGAATTTTTTACGGCAGTCGTCGATCTGGCTGGGCGCGCTGATGGTCGATTTTATCGCGGAATCCCAGTTCAGGATCGCCAACGGCACGCGCGCATAGTGAATTCCCTGGGGCGCGCTGTTATCCGGCCAGGCCTGCGCCGCATCGAAATCCACGGCGCCGGCCGCGCGCAGCGGGAAAGTCCAGAAGTCGCCAGATTTGTACAAGGTGTTGGGTGTAGACGGGTCGTCAAACTGTAATTTCAGCCCCAGATCTGATTCCAGATCATACTGATTTGCGCTGGTGATGTGATCGATCCCGTCCCATAGCCGGATAAAGGCCTCGTTGCCATCGCCGCCGGGCCAGCTGCCGGATTTATTGGTCAGGTCGAGTTCGCCATCAGCCGTCAGGCTCGCATTGGCACTGAAAGCGATTTCCCAAATCCCCGTTGCTGCATTTTCCTGCAGTGCCTCCAGATAGAAACGGGTCTGGCCGCAATGATTAATCATTTGATCGTTTGCCGAGATCATGACCTTGTCCTCGGCCGGCAGCTTGGCACCGCGTCCGACCAGGCCGCCGTTAAAGCGGGACCATTTGAAGCGCGCGCCTTTGGCGTCCGGTTCGGCGATTTCGACTCGCATCAGGTAGTGCTCAAAGCCGCTATAACCACCCCCGGTGTCGACCGGGCAATCGCCGGCCACAGTAATTTCGTCTGCAGTCACCGTCAGCTTGCCCCTGGTGGAAAGGTCGTCCTCCAGCTTTTGCGCCAGATTGCTGCAATCGTCGCCGGCTTCGAGCCGGAGCAATTTCAACCGGTGGTAGAGTTTCGCGCGTTCGGTTGTATCGACACCGCCGAGGGCGGGTTCCAGCATCTTCATCGGATTCTGGAATGCGTTCAGCGACTCGGGCCAGACCTCCAGGATCACCGCGTCACGGATTCCCTGGCGGATACTCGAAGTTTCAACCGAATCGTCGTGAAAAGGTTGACCGAGATAAGTGGCGGGTTGCGTCAGTGTCGGCCCTTCACGCACCTGGATTACGGAACCGTCGATCCAGACACGTCCGGGTTCCAGTTCGATCTCGACCCCGTTGGCGTCGGCCTGCGCGCTTTGAACCTTGAAACTGTCCTCGGCCTCGGTGGGTATCGCCGCTACCGAGGGTCCGATCGCATCACGGCCCTGTATCTGGCGCTGCTGCGCCGCAATGACGGTGGCTGCGTTCCAGTCCTGGTCGAGCAAGCCTCGGCCCTGTTGGTGCAGGACACCGATTTCGTTGCTATGCGAATCAAATTCCCATTCCGAAAAATCGCCTTTCATTATCTTCACCTTGCCCTGATAGCTGATATTCCTTTCACCGAATAATTCATGTCACCGGTACCAGTACTGGCCTGATACCCACCGGCACGAACTCGCGGTAGCGTATGTTGATGTTTTTCCACTTGTGGGTATTTTGCAGGTATCCGAACGCGCCCATGGCGTCCCGCCCGGGGCCCTGCTCGAGGATCCTGCGGTCGCTGCGCAGACGTATCTGCGCATATCCCGCCGCGCAGAAAATTTCACTGCTAAAGCTCAGCGCGGCCTCGCCGGCAAACACGCAGCCCTGGTGCTGCGGCAACTTGTCGCCGTTGCCCGAGAAGTAACTGAACTTAATACAACCGCTCAGATCGTCGTGCACCTGCAACGCGTGAACCCAGATGCCGCCCTCACCAGTCGCGCGACTGACACGCATACGCCCGAAGCAGGTCATGCCCTCGACCTCGAGTTCGGGCCCCCATTCGTCTTCCGCGTTCCCGGTTGCCGCGTGCACCGCCAGCGCTGGCGAATCGGCGCCGATCCCACTCGCCGCATCGACAATCGAATTTTGCAGCGTGAGCCTATAGCCATCGTCCGCAGCGATCGGCCCGCAGATAGTGGCAACCAATTCGATCTCCGGCACCTGTTTGAAGTTCTTTCTGTCTGCCGAGCCTAAGCCGTAAACATTATCCAGGTTGAATCCATAGCGGACCGGCTGGCGAATGCCGCCAATGGTTTCATGGCTGCCCGGATCGAGCGTGCATTGCTCGATCCGTAAACGATTGATGGCAGCGCGTTCGATCAACGCGGTCGTCGCCCCGAAAAATGGGGAACCGTGGCTCCAGGTGATATAAAGACCTTCTAGATGCACGTTCAAATTATCTACTCCCGGGTCGGTGACGTCCTCAGGCCTGAAGGCCAGCGGCCGGGTCAGCCTGACGATTGGTCTTTGCCCCGATGCGGCGCGAATGTGCAGGGACCTGGAGAGGCGCAAGACCTTGAGCCCCAGCTCCTCGCCAATGTCGCTGACCGCGTTGAGATTGAACGGGTAGGTACGGCTGTCCATGATTTCAATCAACAGGGGCTTGGTCCTGTCTGGCAGATTGTTCAATGCTTTCTGCAGACCGGCTCCGTTCGCCGCGTTGTGGGTGACGCCAGCCTCATCGATGTAGCTATCGAAACTGACTTGTATTTTTTTGCCCTGTAAACTCTTGCGGACGGCGGGGTGGGCACCCGTAGGTCCAGAGAATCCAAATGCCGGAGAAGCAAACAGGCCGTCCGCGATGACATTTGCCTCCGCCGCCTGGTTCTTCACACCGAACAGAATTCGACCATGATCAGGATCTATCGCGATTTCATATTCGCGCAACGCTGGGCGTAGACCTGCCTGCCAGGCGCACAGGTTCGCTCCGCGTAATTTCCATTTCAGCTTGTTAAATGTATCCGGCAAATGCAGGTTTAATCCCACGCTATCGTCGCCGGGTTGGAAGGTTGGGACTACCGCTGGAGAGTAGTGATCTATCTTGACATACGCGGCTGGATTGCCCGTCGGTGTGTCTTCGCTGAGGCGCGCCGTCGGCATAGGCCCAGGAACCGCATCCATGCCAGTCAAGTTCGCCAGTTCCGCATCGGCCTGGTAGCGGTGCCTGTTGAACAACACCATCGGTTCTCCCAACGGGTGCAGATCGAAACCGACGACGAACTCGGCGGCACCCGCCTGCACCGGTTCCGGTGCAGGCTTAAAACGCTCGTTTATTCTCATCACCGGGCGAATCACCGGCAGCGTATAAACGCTCAGACGCCACAGGAAAATGGCGAGGTTGGGGAAATTATGGCGCTGCGCACCGGTGGATATCGGTTTGACGTCGATAACCCTGGCGAACGGATCGAAAGCTCCGCCGTAAAGACCGAGCAGTGCCGGGTCGCGCAAGGTGACGGTGCCGCCCTGCACTGCGCCACCGATCGATCCATTTTCCTGAGGTAGTAAAGGGAGCGGTGGTTCGCCGTTTCGATCCGGGCGCTGGTGATTGAGATGCTGGTTCCAGACAATACGATCGCGCAGTTCTACCGTGTGTACCGCCCACTGCGTCAGCGCATGCGTTAGCGACTCGATGGAACCCAGCGTGCCCTTGCGCCGTCGATGCTTGATGGTACGTGCGACGTCCGCGCGCAAGGCCCAGGGGTCACCCGACAGGTGAGAAGTGCCCAGCAGATCGGCGATATAAGGGACAGCCCAGTCATGGCAGGTCTCGATAAACAGATCGTGATACAGCGCTTCGATATTGTCGTGCAATGCAGACTGGGGCTGATCGAGAATATCGAGCCAGGCCTGAAGCTGCCCGGAAGGAAAACGTTGCTGATCTTTTTCCCGGTAGATCTCGGGAAGACGTTGGTAAAGCGATTTGCGCACCGCGGACATTATTCGCACTCCTTGTCAGTTGCATCCAGCACCAGGCTTAAATCGAGGTGACCAACATGCAACGCCAAAATTCTCTGCGGCAGGCAGGCGATAGTCTTTGCGGTGGATGCTGCTACGGGTTTGACCAGCTCGGCAGGATCTGTTTCAGTCGGTGTTCCCAGCTCGATCGCCTGGGCATCGTCAATCTCGACCCAGGTGACCCCATCGACCTGCTGCACGGCGGATAGAATCTGCGAGCGATGCGCACCCTGGCCGAAACGTCTGAGCGCAAGCGAAAATAGCCCACTCCTGGTTTCGATGCCCGAATCTTCTTCGCCAACCTGTCCCAGCGCGAGCTTGACAGCTGTTTCGACGTTCGCTTGCCGGTAAGTGGCGGCGTAGCCGACGCGCAGGTTTAGATAGACATATTGAAACAACCCCAGCTCGACCAGGATTGGAAACCGGGCAGGCCCGCGACAGCGATTGTATCCGGCCAGGCTTTGCTGCACCTGGCTTACCGCCGCGAGGCTCGCAGTCTCGGTCAGCACGATAATACGAATCAATGGCGTGCCCTGCGGCGCCGCCCAATCGGCGCGAACATTGACAACACCCGGTAATGCCAGCGCCTCTGCCTCGAAATCGGCGAGACCGACCAGGCGCCCCAGGCTTTGCATTCTTGCGGGCGCCGCTGCACGTGTAGTGTCGAGCGTTTCCGCTTCACCGCCGCCGACCACCTCGCCCGGAAGAAATACCTTTTCGAGTTGGGTCAGCTTGCCCGTTGCAGACGGCTTTTTGTCTTGTTCCAACTTACCGCTCGCACCAGTTCCGCTGCGGTATAGCGCGACAACGTTATTTCGGCCCGAGGACAAGCGCGCCCCGGTAACACCGTCGCCAAACTGCACCAGGCTGTTGCCGTCCTTGTCCTCGCGCACCACATATACCAGGTCGCTAGCCGAGCTGTTAAAGAAAGTATCGACCTGGCGCCACAGGATGCCGTCGACGTAAATCCTGAGCTCGGGCACCTGTGCGGGTGTCCGGCTCGCGTCAAGCAGGTAAGTCAGGGGCTTCTTCAGGATCGCAAAGGTCTGAAAGGTTTCACGGTTGTCGCCACTGCCGAGAACTACCTCATCTTCGGTTTTGCCCTGTTCGACATCAACCAGGTTGCCGTAAACAGTGATCGCCGGGTTTGTCTGGGCAAACATCTCTCGCGAAACCTGCGGAAACTGGTCCAGCTTGACAGTCCATAACCATTTGTCCGATGAATTTCGGTTAGCGAGTTGCGCATCGAAGTCACTTGTTTTGCTGGTATTTCTGACACGCTGCGTTATTTCCTGCTCGCTATCCACTAACAGCAACTCCCTTTCGGCCAGGGCGATGACCTCGCCGTGGGTCCCGAAAAACTCGAGGTTGCCGTCGCTGAAGTTACCGCCCGGGAAGGCCGTGCTCGCACGCAGGGTCAATTCCGGACTGGTCGCTTCGTGAAAATAAGCGCTGCAAATATCAATACTGGCGTTAAGTAATTCACTGTTAGCAATCAATTCCTTGTCGAGCGAAAGGACGCTGGATGAGGCCTCGATACTAGCCCAGCGCAAGGTGTCGACGGCGACTTCCTCGATCGTTCTGACCACGATGAAGTTCTGCCTGGTCGATTTCGTGCTGGTCTCAGCCCACTTGCCGGAAAATTCGACTTCTCCCTGGCAAATCAGTTTTCCACCGAGGGCCAGGTCATCGATTTCCTGGTCCAGGGGAATTTCGTCCCGGGTAAAACTCGAGTAGGCCGGGGTGGAGGTAGCATCGTATGTCTGAATGCTGTATATCGGCAGATCGGCCAATAGGTCGGCTACTCCCCTGCCGATCGCCGGGCTGGAGGAAAGACCGTCGCTTTGCTGGTACACCAACATGTCTCCCTCTGAGAGTGTGGAGTAGTCGAAACTGGAGGAACTTCTGGAAGAACCACTGGAGGAACCACTGGTAGCTTCGCGGCTGAAATCAGTCTGCCTGAGTTTTACGTCGGCGATTCCGCCAGAGGCAGTGAGTTCGTATGATGGAAATTGATGCGCTGAGTTGTATCCGAAATGGCGGAAGCTGCGATCGATTTTATAGGCTCGGATCTTACTGCTGCGATTAACGCGCAAGGCACCCTCGAAGGTGATGACGATGCGATCGAGAACGGTTTCGACCGATTCCACGATCAGGACTTCTGATTTTTCCTGGGTGACGTAGTTCGAACCCGTGATATCGAACATATCTGATTCGGGTACCAGCAAAACCCGGTCACCCTTGTTAAACTCGACTGCCTGCAGGTCCGATAAACTCTTTTTGCCATCGACTGCATGCAACTCGAGCTGGTTGGCACCAGTGCTGATATTCTGCATCGCCGATGGCGGTGTGTAGAGATGAAACTCGCTCAGGTGGGGATGGGCTGTGATCTGGCCCGTGCTTTCGAATTCATCCTGTTGGTCTCGCTTTTGCAGTTGCGCCTTGAATCCGAACCCGGCCGGCACCACTACCGCTTTGTCGCCCTTGATTTTAAGCGCGAAGGTTGTCACCCCACCGACACCGGGGGCCAATCGGTATCCCGTGAGCTGCACCAGGTCGGCGATCGATTCACGCCATTCGGCAGTACGCAGAAAGGCTTCATTGGCGTAGAGATTCTGGTAAAACGCCAACACGTCGCCGACAAGCGCGTTACCCTCGAGTAAAGCGATACCCGGGTCGTCTGCTCCGCGATGGGTCCAGTTTTGTAACACCTGGTCCCGATTCAATGCATCGAGCATGTGCTCACGCATACGCGAATAAGTGCCGATCCGGAAATCAATTTGCGAGAGCGCCGGCCGGTTGAAAACTGCTTTCGGGAATACCCGCGGTTTGTCGCAATCGTGTTTACAATCAGCCATTCCGCCTTCCTCCATACCATTGCGCGGAAACCAGTCTCATCTCCGCCCTCCCTGGATATCGAATTGAATCCGGCCTCTTTCCAGGTGATTCGGATCACTTGCGACGCGGATGATTTTCCATGGCTCGACCGCAATACTGTCGACCTCATTGACTGGCAACTGTTCCGGAGTAATCGTCACCACATCAGTGCTGGGACCGCTGACCGAATGCCAGTGGCGCATACTGAGTAAAAGCACGCGTTCGACACCGGTAACCGATAGCGCTCGGCCGATAATTTGGCTGGCATGTACGGTCTGGCCGAAGGTCCATAGATCTGGGTGGAAAAATCCGGCTTGTCCGCGCTCGTTATAGCCTTCGGAAAACTCGGCAGCGAGCTCATAGGCAAGATCTTCGGGCCAGTAGTCGGGATGTGCGCACAGGCGCAGCAGTATGTCGAGCGAGGCAAAACTCGCTTCGCGTACTTCGAGGTCTTCACCGATTAAACGCACCGAGTCGAGGTGCGCCTTGATGCTCTGATTCTCGTCGTCCCAGCCATAGCCTGCCCTCAGATCAATCGCGACCCGAACCGTGCGCCAACTGCCAGTCCAGGCGTAGCGGGCATGCGCGTGCGATACAGCTGGTAGTTCCTCTGCCCGCTTGACATAGTCTTCCAGGGTAACTGCTCGCAACTGCCTGGCCCGATAAGCTTGCGGCACTCGTCGTATGATTTGCTCGGGTAATTCCGGGGCACGGCCATTGTCGACATCCAGTGGATTCCATACCTTGTTGATCGCTGAATTTTCGACACTGGTCAAGGTGTCGGCACCGACATTACCCGCCATGCCGATACTAACCTGATAGGAACAGGTAACGGCGGCTCCCTTAGGCAACGCCCTGCCGTTGATATTGTTACCAAACCGAATCTGGCTTCGATTCAGCTCGTCGGTTTCGACGATATAATGGGGATCACTCTTCTTGCTTTCGATTAGATCCGGCTGCTCACTCCAGGCGTCGTTGAAGCCCTCAACTTTAACTTTCAAACTGCTCCAGGTACGACATTCCCCACCGGGATCGGTATCTTGATAAGCCAGATGCTTATGTGGAATATCCAGCAATACTGGTAGTTGTTCCACGCTGCCTTCGGAACGTCCACGCACCAATTGAAGATTGGTTAACGGCAGGTAGTGATGGAATTCTTTCTTTTCAATTTCTGTGTCGTCATCGATTTCCGTCGCGGCAAACGGCTTGCCCTCAGGTTGAAATTTAACCACATGGGGCCTTCCATGGTTAACTTTGATCAAGTTGCCATGAAACTTGCTGATGTCTTCCTTCGGCTCTGCACCAGGACACTGGCTGACAAAACAGTAGCGCCGCTCGAGCTGGTCGGATTCGCGCCAGAAAACCCGCACGAACCATTCTTGCCTGACTGGGTCTTCGGCCGATTCCGCGGCGGCATCCCCCTCTAACAATTTCACAATCTGACGTGCGGTCTTGTCGACGCCATTTTTCGTTCCTGTATCCGGATTTAATTTTTGCTCAATTAACAGGTGCCGGACATGCGTGTGGCGAAATAGGTCACGCAAGCTATTGGCCTGGACTTCAGTCATGCCAACGTCGCTATCGATGACATCTGCTTCGGTAGCGCCAGCTTCGAGGGCCGTGACAGTGTTATCCCAGGTATAGAGTTTTAACTCGTTCAGCCCGGCGAATATTTCTTGCTGTTGTTCAGGCTCAATACTGTGTTCACTGGTAAATATAACCGCACCATCGTCCTGCCATTTGTGCCCGGTCCAGACATTCAAACTTTTATCTAGCGTGATGTTCGAGTCAACTTCAAGCGCCAGCCAGGTACTGGCCCGATTACCTTGATGGATGTGGTAATCCATCTGTCTGGCATAGCGCGCTAGTGATACCCGTTTCCGAGCTCGGCCAAAATAGGCTTCGTTCATCACCCGATCCTGAAAATCGCTTAGCTCGTCGGCATCCGCCGCGATCAAATCGATGATGACCTGATCCAGATCGGCCTCGCTGGTAGGCTCCCAGTCCGGCACGCGTTCACGCATGGCATTGATTAACAAGTGCTTGAAAGAGTGGAAATCCTTTGCCAGATAATCAATGGTAGGTTCATCGTTGGCAGCATCGTAGCTGCTTAACGGCGCACAGTTGGTATTGAAGCAGCCCGGGCGAAACTTGAAATTAGCACTGTTGAACAGCGGGTCGAATGCGTAACTGGCGTCGATGATTTTCAACTGGTAGGTCGAGTAATCACCGACCGGCGTCACTTTGAGTCTCAAATTGTTCGCGCCGGCAACTGCTGCAACTTCGGCAACGTGAATCTGGCCGCGATCGGGAAGTGCATCGCCACGAATTCTGGAACCACCGCCGATCGCGAAAATATCCGCAGGCTTCTTAGTCGCGGCGTCAATATCGTTAACGATAGCGGCGAGTGCAACCGCGTTGTAAAACTCAACTTCGAGCCAGGTAAAAGCGGGAGGAGTCGAGAGCTCGTCGAGCGTCACGAAAACCCTTTCTATGCCATTGTGCGAGGTTAGATCTTCGGCACGGTCGGCAAGCTGTTCGCTGTTAAATATTCTGCTCATTTCCAACTTTATTCCTGTTCCTCATGGTTCTCGTGATCAAAAACTGTGCTCAAACCTCAACTGTTTTTCTTCTCCACTGACAACGATGCGATACTGCAAGTCGACATTTAATGTCGATTCAATGTTTGTAACATTCAATGCCGACACTTCGATGCGCTGCTGCAACCAGAAACTCAGGGCCTGGCTCACGGTCGCCTTGGCAATGCCCGCAGTGATTTCGTCGTTTGCCTCGAACACGAGGCGCTTCAATCCACCGCCGAAATCGGGCATAAATGGTCTTTCGCCGGGCGTGGTGAGCAACAATTGAATGATTTCACCCTTGACGTGTTCGTCGATACTGGCAGGTGTTGCACTGCGCCCATCCGTACCGATATGAAAAGGAAATGCCAGGTGTCGTCCGCTCATTCCGTTAATAACTCCACGTTGATCGCTTCGCCTTCGGCGATAACCCGGTTGCCCGTGTTGTTCAATGGTTCGTTCGTCTGGGTCACGCGAACGTCGATTTGCAGCGCATCATTGATGTGTTCCTGCAAGTGCTGTATGACCCCCTGTGCTATCGCGGAAAATAATAATCTGCGGTCTTCCTCTCCCGCTTCGGACAGGGGATGTTTCTTTATCGCATTCCACTCGCGCTGAAATGAATCTTCCATCGCTTGCGCCATGCTGTTGGAAAAGTTGCTTACGCTGCCTGCTTTTAATTTCATCGATTTATCCCGACGTCACTTTTCGAGATAACATGGTTTGCAGGGGTATAGGCAAAGGCGGAACCGGTGGTGCGGGTGTTATCGGAATCCCGACCACGGTTTCCCCGGGATGAGTATGGCTCTGGTATATCTGCACTACCTGGTTCAGGTAGTTCAGTAGTTCATCGCCAAATACAACCGGGTGCGTGGCGTTCTCGACCAACTCGATCGAGGGTGCTTCGACGATCGCCTTGGTGGCTCCTTTTACCGTAATCTTTCCGTTGCGGGCTTCGATTTTTAAAATGTTGTCGCCGTTTTCGTCGCTGACGCTCAGGACCTGTTTATCGTCATCCATCGTGACCATCATGCCACTCTCGGTACGAATGATTTTTATCGACGGTGTCGCCGCGGTGCCTTCCTCGTTTTGGGGCAATTGTCCGCTGCCCCACCAGCATCCTGTCCAGATTGGTCGAGCAGGATCACCGGCCTCAAATTCAATCCAGACGCCCGCGCCTATCGGTGGAACGGTATAACTGCCCATACCATCTCCAGCATAGGGTGCGCAGGGCAAGGCCCAGGGCGAATCCACCTCACCCAGCACTTCCGGCACGTTGGCACGAATGCGGCCAATACTTTCGGGATCGTCAACATTGGAAACAACACCGCGGTATTTGCCGTAAAACCGGCTGCGCTGCTGCTCGGCTACTTCGACTACCAGTCTTTCGAGAGAAGATCCCTGCATCAGGATATACCTCCGAGCAAACCGTCATTACTACTGCCGCTGGAACGGGCATTGCGCCGCAGGCTGAAAGCCTGCTTATAACTGTCGTCGTTGATGGCGTGTGTCACCTGGCTGACCAGCCAGTCGCCACTGAGCTGGCCACCTGCACCGGCAATGCTCACCACGCGATGTGGTAACAGAACACCGTCGTAGCTATCGGCGATTACCTCGGCGCTGGCGCTATAGGCCCAGCTCGAATGATTGACGGCGGCTTTTGTGGATGCATCGAGATCATCGTTCGATTCCCTGGTGCGGGCCAACAGAACCTGGCCGGCGTCGATGAATTCGTGCACGGCTTCATCACCCTGCGCGTCGATATTGCTAGCGACGGATTCGCTGCTGATGATTTGCTGGTCTGAAATATTGACACTATCGGCCCTGGCCTTGAGCGGGCGCAAACCGTCGAATTGGCCACTGAGTTTGTTGATGTTACGTTCGGCGCCGACCAACAACAATTCCGGGTAATCACCACGGCTCAACTCGGGACGTTTGAAGTAACCGACACTAACGCCGGGGATGCTACCCGGCTCGACATAGACAAACATGCTGTGACGTCGGGCCAGTTCTTTGAGAAATTGCATCGCCGTTCCGCGGCGCACCAGATATCGGGTAAATTCTCCCGCAGGGGTACTTACCGAATCGGTCTCCGGGGTCAGACCGGCAGTTTGAAAAAGCTGTTGTGCCACCTGATCGGCGCTTTGATCTTCGTAGATTTCCACCGCTTCGTTTTGATTCATCAATACACTGTCATCCTGGACGATAAGCGTCATCTTGCTGCTGTTCGGTGAGCCACTTAAGTCAAAGCGTTGCCCTACAACCGGGCCGTCTATCAACGCGACGAAATCGCCGTCACGAATCTTTACCTCAACACGGATGCGCGCGGACGGCTGGACATAGTTTTCTTCCACCTCGGTCCAGCGCCCGGATTCGTCAACGCCCACATCGATGGTCAACTCAGCCTGGGTTGCCATACCTATAGCCTGATCGACCTTTATCTCGCTAAACAGGTCCAGTTGTTCCGCACTGGCCGGAGTGTTATCGAGAAAAACTTTAAATTCAGAGACTGTCATCGTTCAGTTATCACAAATCTAGGGTTTTGGTGTCTTGATTTTGCGGCCGCTGGTTTGCACCAATGCATTTGCTTCCAGCTCGGTGTTGGCATCTGCGATATGCCAGAACCTGGTTCCATCGCGGTACTGCTGCTTACTCATCACGTCGAGCTGGCTGCCATTGACAATCATCATGTCATCCCCATTCAATTCGGGTAAGCGACGTAACTTTATTGCTTTCACTTCTCGCTTCCTGGCGTCAGTAGTGGTCAGGGTTTCTGTATTTGAGTAACGTGAAGTTTTTAAAAACATGGCTACCTCGATTAAAATGGGATCACATCAAACGACGCTTCAGACGTATTTTGGAGATTGAGCAACGCCTGCGCCTCTTTCAGGGTATTGGTATAAATCAAGGCACCCTTACCGATCGGATTGTCGGTTTTCCCACTGAAGACCGAAACCTTGAGGCCGATTTCCACCTGTGCCTGCACCGGATTCAGAAACGGGTCATACTGTTGTTCGACGATCGTCATGGTTTTTATTTCCACTGGAAGCACGCGTGACGGACCCCAGATAAATAAAATTTTCGGTAAACTTTCTCTTGGCGTATTTCGTTTTGAATCGGCATTCCCGGCGCTAACGGCATCGCCAATGACATCGATAGCGGCACCTATTGCCTGGCTTAAAAATCCAGCCTTCGTATTGCCCATTTTTTCCAGCGCGGCCAAATGCGTTCCAATGCCGAATACCCTGGGGATGGCAAGCTCCGAATTGGCTTCGCCCAGATCATTCATCGCCGAAAAATGCGCAGTGATAGAGAAGCTCTCCGTCGGTGGCGCGCTGGCGGTATTGGGCTCCATCAAGCGGGAATTTTCCGAACTGCCGGCGCCGGTATCGCTGCCAGGAATATCAATCGTGCGCGAGATACTCTCTGGATTGAACTGAAAAATGACGATGTTTGGAATCGGGCCGAGAAAATCGCTGCCGTACTCAACTAGAGCGCCACGCATGAAAAAAGCCATTACAAATCTCCTCCCGAAGACCCTAACGTGGAGTCATAATGCGTTTCGATTACATCCAGTAGTCGATCGGCAATCAAACCGCGTAACCCGGCGGAATCCGATGCAGCGTCGAGATGAGCAGGGCTTAACGCCAATTCGGCAATATTCACCGACGCGGAATTGCCGTTTAGCCTTTTGTCCAGTCCGCGCAGGCCGAGCCGTCTGCGCAGTTCCACGTCCAGGCCATCGACAGCCGCCTCGACCATTTGCGCTGAAACACCATGCAAGCTAATTCGTAATCGGTCGATACTCACATTCATTGTCATTGCGGTACCTTCTCTTCAAGCAATTCTCGGTAGTCACCGAACAATTCTTCTGTGATAGATCGATTCATTTTTTCCAGTTCGCGTCTGACGGCCAACACGACATCTCGCATCTCGACTTTTTGTGCCGCCGCTGGATTACTGAGGTCCGCCGCACGCAGACAGGCATTGAAGGCAATCGAGCGGATATAACCGCCCGATAGTTGGAATTGTTTTGCCAGGAAATGTATGTCCAGGTCGGATATATCGACATTACGCGGAAAAACCTGGTTCCAGATTCGCTTCCTCTCGTTAAAGTCTGGCACAGGAAATTCAATGACGTAGCGCAAGCGCCGCATGAAGGCCTCGTCCAGGTCCCTGCGCCGGTTGGTTGCGAGAATCGCAAGCCCCTTGAAGCGTTCCATGCGTTCCAGCAAGTAGCTGATTTCGATATTGGCGAAACGGTCATGTGCATCCTTGACGTCGGTGCGTTTGCCGAACAACGCATCCGCTTCATCGCAAAACAGAATGCATTCGTGGAGTTCGGCCGCATCAAAAATCCGCTTAAGATTTTTCTCGGTCTCGCCTATGTATTTGTTGACCACCTGAGACAGGTCGATGCGATACATCGGCAGCTTCAGTTCATGGGCAATCACTTCGGCGCCCATGGTTTTACCAGTGCCGGGCGGTCCGCAAAACAACACTGACAATCCACTCTCGTTCCATACCCTGGCGGTACCCCAGTGATAATGCACCACGGCCAGCGACTGCATCGCATGTACAATTTCCGCGAACTGCGCCGCCTGTTGCGGAGGTAAAATCAGTTCGTCTGTGCCAAATCGCGGTTCCACCAGTTGTGCAAGATTATCCATCTCGATCATGGATTCATTGGTGCAGGCGATTAACAGATTATCCTGAGTTAACGGCATACTCCCATCGACGAAAGCACGGGCTACCCTGGCGATCATTTTCTCCTGAAAACGAAATCGCCGCGCGCACTCTTCGATGCCGATTTCCTGCTGCCTGGCGTCGACGCCCAGATGGCGAATAAACGTCTGCACGCGACCGGGAAAGTCCAGTCCTTCGATCAGTAACGGCGGTGTTAACAGGCTTTCCGTAAACAGGTTTTGTATCGAACTCTCCTCGAGCGGCAAATACCAGCGCAACGGCAACTCGCTGGCAGTCGTCAAAAGTTGATTACATTCTCTGGCATTTTCAGACTTAACCCATTGATCGGGAAGTAAAATATCGACACCATTCATCCAGCACAAGCAGGCGATTGCCAGAATTTGATCCGTTTTGCGCAACATATGGTCAGGTACGCTGACAACGGAACTTCCTGCTCGTTTGCCAATTATGGCGGCCCAATCCGAGTAATTGACGTCCCGTGGACCCAGGAGCGGAACCAGCTGCATCCTCATAGCATCGATGCGCAGGCGCGCTATCAACAGTTCCGAGCTCGCATCGAGTTCTCTTTCCTGTTCGACCTGCTGAAGATTGAAGCCATACGGTAACGGTGAATCCGGGTCGATCAACTGTTGCGCGATAATTGATGGCACTTCCAGCGATCTGTGCCAGGTTTGTGCTGATGTTTCTTCATGCAGATTGCACAACAGCCCATAACGAAACAGAGGATGCCCCGAATCGGCGCAGGCCCCGACGTCTAGCGGGTTATCCCACAGGCGTTGCGCCAGGGCCAGTGTCGGATATGGACGTGAGAGATCATTCAGGCAGGTCGCGAAAATGGGCGCAAGCCCGGCATCGAGTTTCGGGGCAAGGCCTAAGGCGAGAACAAATTGCTCTGTTCTGGAAAGGTCGAGTTGATCGACCACCCAGGCCCATCGACTGTTCGCGGGTTCGGGAATGTTGAGTAGCTCGATTTGATCGCTCAGAAATCCTCCGGTCAGGTCGTCCTGAAAGAACTGTTGTTTCTGACTGGCATTGCGCACCAGATCCAGGTTCTCCGCCGCGGCATCGGTTACCGGTGGTAATACACCTTCGATTTCCGGTTGTTGCATGCGCTGGTACCAGCACCATGAAACTTCCCGGCGCAAACGTAAGCCGACCTGAGCAAACCAGTAGGCTGCGAGGGGATCCCTGATCGCGAGATTGGGCGTGATCACCGATGCCGGCGGTAATACTGAATTTTTCGGCAGCCCCATGTCAGCTCCAGTCCACTTCCGGAGAAACTATCGACTGCGCGCCATTGACACGGACAATGACGTAATAATTACCCGCTGTCAGCTTATGATCCTTAGTAACCGTGACCACAAGTTGGGCCTGCGCATTACTCCCCGGCGCTTCAAGCATTAGGACAACATTGCCGTCTTTGTATAAGGCTACGAAGATCGAATCGTCCACACCGCCCATTTGTTTACCATCGATGGTCAAATCTCCATGCACGATAAGATTGGTCGTGGTTAATGGAGTTGGTGCACCAGGGGTTGCATTCGACACCTCGGGTAACAGTTGCACCACCAGCGCATCGCTTTTCAACTTCTTGCCTGCTGGCAATTGCCGCTGCAGATAAAGCGGGTGGCTCCCCGCGGATAAGCTCGTGGACTCTGGCACGATTGTTTTCACCTGCCCTTCCGCGACACTGCTGACTGCGAAGGATTGATCACCGATGATCACTTCGCTGATTGCCGCGTTCACGCCCTGGCCCGTGATTGTCAACTCGGTGTCGGACACGAATTTTTGCGGCACTACTGATTCGAGGCGTGGTCCAAGATCGGGCATAACCACGACACCTTCATTGCCCGGTGGCCCAACTGTTGCTACCGGCAAGCTGTAACTCGGCGGAACCGACGGCGCAATCATCACCGGTCGCACCTGGAATGCGATCGAAACCCGGTATTTTTCATCGCTACCCTGCATGACCTTCGACAAAAGCTCCGAGTCTGCATTATCGAAGGTGATTTTCAGCAGGTCGGGATTATCTGCCAGGGCCACACTGGGCGGATCGATAAAATTTAGTTCCTGCAACGCAAGCATACCCTCACCAAGCAAACTGTGAGCGTCAGTGGTGTCGCTTTCCTTGCCGTTATCGAAGGCGGTCAGCAGGTATTTCAGAATCAACCACAGCGGCGGAGATTGCCCCCGATCCAGCGGTTGATTGCGCAGATGGGGGTCGATACCAATTTCATAAAGAAAAAGGTTGAATCTATCCCCACCTGTGAGAATAGCTGCATCTGGCCGACCAACCTCGGCCGATACGGCCGAGGTACTGGCGGCCAACCGATCCTTCAGCAAAGTGCTGACTGCACCTATGGCCCCTCGTGAATCCGCCAACGCCATTAATCGTAACCTCCGCGAATATAAAAGCGACTAAGGTTATTGCGCGGTACTATCGATTCCGAGGCCTTCTGGCGGGCTCTTGACTGCGAGGGCACTGGCTTTATACTTGTGTTTACCTGATGTATTTCCAGGTCAATCTTGCCGATTTTAATCTCGATCCCCTTACTGGCCAGCGGCGCATTGTGGGGCTGCTCCCGCGGTCCCCTCAGCGTTGCTGCATTTGCAGGGTTCGCATCACCTTTGCTGCCAGCGGCGGTTGTTCCGGCCCTCGCGCTATCCCGTACGATAACCGCTGCGACCGATGTCGGATTCATATCCGACTCGAAAGGAACCGGCCGAACTTGTGCGTCATTCGCAGTTTCATTCGCCACTGGGCGTACATCAGCAGCCAGACTTGAAGCCCCGGTTAGTGAACGGCCTTGATGCTGGTCGCCATGCAGTCCCTTCCTCACTGTCACAGCTTCAACTTCCTGAGGGTTCGACACCTGCCCTGGGGATGTCACCAATTTGCGATCGGTCGATACCGTTTTGGCGACAGATGCCTCCTGAGCCCTGCTGCCGGTAGCATCGAACGAGCCCCGTTTCACTTTGTCTACGCCAGGTTGGGTCATGCCGGTTACGCCAGGCATCGACTCGAGATGTTCGCTTACCGCCGAATTTCCCACCGTGGGTATAGTGGGACCGCTTACTGTTACCGCTTCCTGATGTATTTCAGCGTTAACACCAGCGCCTGGATTCACAGTTCGATCGATACCACGAATAGCTGTCGTCGCGACTCGTGCCGGGGCCTCGCCCTGCACACCACCGACCTGGTTAATTCTGCTACGTGCAGCCAGGCGTTTGAAATAATGACTCATTGCAACGACGCTCCCTCGACTAGATCGCGAATCTGGGCCAGGTAAAACTTTCGTCGCGCTGGTGTTAACCGGCAAATTGCCGCCTCACTCCAGTGGTAAGCAAGCGCGAGTTGATGTACCTCCAGCAAAAGCTTCTGCTGTTCCAGCGCCAGACTCGCTAACAGTTGGGTTTCGAGATCGACCGCACAATTCAACTCATTTTCGCAGACCGGGCAGCTGGAACTGATCTCCAGAGTCATCAACTCGTCCTGCCGCTCCAGCGATTCGCTGAAGTTGGGCAACCAGGCCTCGGGGAACTGCCAGTCATCTCCGGGTTGCCTGTCCCCGATTCGCAGTACCAGCTCGCGAGCGATGTCCGAGGATGTAAAAACTGGCGACTGCAACCAGCGCTGTTGGTCGCTTCCATTTGGCAGGCGCGCCATGACCTCGGTCGAATCGACGCTAAAGCTGAATTCATCGACATTGACATCCTGTCTGAAACGCTCCAAATCCAGTGGCAGCTCGATGTCCTCATCGCAGAGGCGATTCGAACAACGAACCTGAAGCAGCATTTCCCCACCCTGAGTGACCATCGTAATCTCAAGTAATGCCTGCAACCGTCTTTTCAGGGACCATGACCAGACTTCATTTTCGTCGACGGAATGGTTATCACACCACAGGCAGTTCGCCACGATCCGGGCTGCCAGTTCGGATTGAGCCGGATTGTTAAAATCAATATCGAGATAGCTATGATCACTGCCAAAGGCGTGCACCATGTAATGCATTCCCATGGACTCCTGGAAGGGCCAGGCTATTGATTTAGTGTTACCAGACTGCTGCATAAAGCAATTTCAAACTCCGATTTTCAGTTGCTTGTCCATGCACCCCGGGAACACAGCACCGGGTGTACGCTCAAAATCGACACTACAGCTCCAGTTGAACCTGGCGAACGAATTCAAGCCGAAACTCGTCGCCCGTCGATTTGTAATCTCAATCCCTAGCCGGCCGATTCATCGGGTTCGACCGTATCGACATCTCTCTCCCAGTACTCCATCTCGATTTTTATGCTTTCGATAGCAACCGCGTTACCACCGGCATCGAGATCGGGCAGCGTGGTGAATTCACTGACCCAACAATCCCGCAGAAAGTAACGTTTTGCGACCTGATCCTTCTCGTTCATGACCTCAAGCACCAGGTCCTTTTTGTATCCGGCCAAATCCATCAGGGCATCGCCATTCGGGTCATGAATCATGTTTGCCCACTGTTCGAATTCGAGATCGTGGGTGACACCGCGTTCCATGGAGATTCCCTCATAGGTGGCCTTACCCGGAGATTTATGCTCATAAGATGCCATGTTGCCATGACGGTGTTTGACGACCTCGACCATGCGTTTCAAAGAACCAACCTTGCTCACTCCCATGACTGGATTGTTCTTTCCGGCCATGAAAACTCTGAACTTGTAATTCTTGTAAGGATCGTAACGCCGTGCGTTGACTGTAAACCCATCTGCCATTTCTTTTCTCCCTGGTATTTAGATTCGGAAAATTAATTTGATCGGTTAAACATCACCGGCTATTTGCTGGATGCTGATGACGACAAATTCGGCTGGTTTGAGCGGCGCGAAACCAACCTGGATATTGACGATCCCTTTGTTGATATCATCTTGCGTCGTGGTCTCCTTGTCGCATTTGACGAAATAAGCATCCTTCGGCGCGGTACCCTGAAAAGCGCCCTGGCGAAAAAGCGATTGCATATAGGAGCCGATGTTCATCCTGATTTTCGACCAAAGCGGCTCATCGTTAGGTTCGAATACGACCCACTTTGTGCCGCGGAATAGCGACTCTTCGATCATTAGTGCCAGTCGGCGTACCGGGATGTATTTCCACTCGCTGCCGAAATCATCGTCGCCATCCAGCGTACGTGAACCCCAATTGACAATTCCGTTGGGGAAAACACGAATGCAGTTGACACCTTTCTTATTCAGTACGCCGTTTTCTGCATCCGTCAGCTCTAATTCGACACCGAGAATATTGCGGATCCCTGCTTCAATACCAGCTGGCGCCTTCCAGACACCTCTTGCTGCATCGGTACGGGACATCAAACCGGCGATTGCACCTCCAGGACCGATTTTTTTGGTCAATCCACCTCGGCTATACTCCAGGCGAGGATAAAACACAGCAGCATGATCCTTGACCAGGCTGGCTCGCAAATTGTTGATTTCTCCGGTATTGGATTTAACTTCGGGACGGTTGTTTTTGGTCCAACTGACTGGAGCATCGACCAACAGGAAAGCACGATGACTGGCACAATAAGTACTAGCAGGACCCCATATTTTTGAATAGATTGCCTCATCGATTTCTTCATCACCCGGGATGATCATCAAGTTAAACAGGTCAACAGAATCCAGTGCATGGAATCCGGTTTGACTATTCTCACTCCCAATAAATTCGGATTCAGTTGGTGCCGTGCCGTTAGTTCCAGCCTGTCCCTTTGGTATAGTTTGCTGAAAGCCACTGGTACCCGTGTTCCCCAGGGTGTAACGACGCACATTGCGCGTGAATTTAGTGCCCCCAAGATGGGTATTCGTTACGGAAGTGACGCTTGAGGGTATTTTGTTGACGCCTCCTTCCTTGGCGACAAAGGCGAGATGATAACCCCATAGCTCGGCTTTCCATTTGCTGCCAGATGCACTATTCACCGCCTCCGAAATAATCCTTAATTTTTCGCGGATCCCGTCGGCATTACCACTGGAGTCCAGAAACCAGGGATCGGTGGCCAGAGGTGTTTTATTGGAAAAATCAAAACTTATCGCGACTTCCCCATCGATGCTAATCGAAGTAATGTCATCTCGCCCAAGGCCACCCAACTTAATCAACTCATCGATATCCTGATAAAAAGCGGCGGTGGGCACGGGACGGAAGTTACTGTTGCGTACAGTTTCGATACCACCCTGATCGATTCCCAGCATCATCGGCACAGCGAAGTCCGCGCTGTCACCACGACGGATGTGCACACTCTTTTTTTGTGCTGCATCAGAACTGATGCGCATTGCGGAGTAGTCCCCACTGGTTTTCCAGGAGCAGGCCACCTTTAAATCCAGAGCCACTGCATTTAGTTGCTCGTTAATCACGACAGCGAGGCGATTTTTCATTTCGG
The DNA here is from genome assembly GCA_024232675.1 of Planctomycetaceae bacterium. Lineage (GTDB taxonomy): Bacteria > Planctomycetota > Planctomycetia > Pirellulales > Pirellulaceae > CAJQPP01. Next base: position 3,327 of record JAAEPL010000388.1, on the reverse strand, counting down.
CCAATGTCCAGGTGCTAGCCGGATCGATAGCTGGTACCGCTGCCCCAAACACAGAACTGAGATCGATAGGCAAATAGCCCCGGTCATCTACATTGATTTGAAGATTTGGGCTAGCTGTCAACAAAGTGTGGAATTCTGTCCGAAATCCACCGATCGGGGTCGTCTTAAACAGTCGGCTCTGACTAAAACCTGCAAAGCTATTTGCCGGATCATGAATATCCGCAACTCCCCCGATATTGGCGTCGGCATGCAGTGTAGCGCTGACAAGATCTGAGCTTTGTGTAATAAAATCCGGGGCAAATCTGTTCGATTCTGGATCCATGGAAATGCCAGTAACGACTTCCCGCTTAACCTCGTTCCCTGCTTCTTCCTGGACGATAATAAGGTTGAATGTTTCGTCAGGATTTGTCGTGCCGTAATCAATCTCAAAGCGAATGTTATTACCCCACGAACCAGCGCTTTTTGCGCTTAGGGTCAATATGTTATTTGTATCGATGTCCTGTAAAGTCACATTGGCAGTTAGTGCACCACTGGCGAGGCGTACCACATAACAATCGGTACCGCCGTTACCAAAAAACTGGCGAACGCTGTAGGCGAGATCACTTTTCGATTGAGGGGCACCAAACTTGCGATCAAAATCCGCCAGACTTTGAATTCGGATCGCCTTGTTCATCGGCCCTTTATCGGCTCTTCCAAAAAAAGCCGCGATTGATGTCGCGACACTTGTTATCGTGCGGACTCCACTGGGCACTTCCTGTATGTAAACACCAGGGTAACTTAACTGCTGGGGCATGTTGATCTCTCCCTTCTGAGGTTTAGGTTAACTCTTCGCCAGTGCCATCCGAATTTGCCTGTCTGGTACTGGTATAAAATGCCTTTCCATTGCGTTCGATCTTCTCCACTACACCTTCATTAACAAGTGTATCTACCGCAGCTTGAACAACCTCGGTGGTTTCTTCGATCTTCTGCTTAAGCAACCACCAGTGGACAATACCCTCGATATTGTCGACCGCGTTGGGACGTGATTCGAGGTATCGAGCAATCTGTTCAGCGACCATTCCTACCTCTGATTGCAGTTGTCGATGGCTACCCATAGGTGATGCCAGGCAAGCTACGTGCCAGTTATAAAAACCAGCCTAATATCCTTACAGGAATGCCTGAATTTATGACCAAACTTTGGTGTCCGGGTAACAAGCTACCCATGTCCGTTGAACAAATTAGAGGTAAATTGCGGAATTACAGGTGGGTTAAGTATTACCCAGGCGGGTTAAAGTCTTCGCCGACATTAAAACAAACGACATTTAACAGATTTATGGTCGCTATTAAGTTTCTACCTCTACTAATTGTCGATAAATCAGATCGAGGTAGTTGATTTATGGCTAGTTATGGATTAACTGCGTGTTGCGCGGAACCAATTAAATGTTATGTTCTAATTAATATATTTGCCAAAGAATTCAGTTAGTGGTCGCCAGACACATAGTCAAGACGATTTATTCCATGCTTCTGTAAGAGCTTGCCTAGCGCGCGACGCTCCTTACCAGCAAGTTTTGCGGCTCGACTGACATTACCATGGCTCTCGATTAACAATCGATCTAGATACCGCCGCTCAAAACCATCTATCGCGCGCGCTTTTTGTTCATTAAATTTACCAAGTGCATTTGGCTCATCTAGATTGCTATTTTGAACATCGATACGAACCACGTGCATACCTTCACTCAGCAGGAAAGCACGCAACAAGGTATTTTCCAGTTCACGAATATTTCCAGGCCATGAATAAGTTTCCATCCAGCCCAGAAAGTCTGGGTGCAGCGGTAGTATTGGTTTTTCGAATTCTCGGCTGAATTTTTTTATGAAATGCTCTGCCAATAATACCGCATCTCCCGGCCGATCTCTTAGTGACGGTAACTCGATCGGAAGTACGTCAAGCCTGAATAACAAATCCTGGCGGAATTGCCTGGCTTCGACTAATACCCGTAGATTCGAATTTGTAGCCGCGATAATACGGATACTGGTATGCCTGATTTTTTGACTTCCAAGCGGCTTGTAACATTGATCCTGCAAAAAGCGCAATAGCGTGGTCTGAGCCTTCAGTGATAATGTGTCGATTTCATCCAGAAACAGTGTACCTCCATCGGCTTGCTCGATATATCCGAGCTGCTTACCCTTCGCGTCTGTATAGGCACCGGTAACATGGCCGAAGAGTTCGTTTTCAAACAACTCATCCGGTATCCCACCGCAGTTTACCGCGATAAATGGCCCGTCACTGAATTTACCCAGGTAGTGTAAAGCCCTGGCGGCGAGATCCTTGCCAGTTCCAGTTTCGCCACTAATCAATATATTCGCGTCATACTTTGCGATCCTCTGAATCAATGACCTAGCGCGCAGAAATGAAGGCGCCTCCCCAATCATCTTCAACCGCACAAATACGTCGGATAGCAGGTAATCAACTTGACCTTCGAGAGTGGAAAGTACGCGCCCGAGGCGAAATGACAGCTCGGCTTGTGAGCAGGGCCAGGTCAAAACCTCGGAGCAATAGCTGAGTAATTCTTTGTTCCACGGAACGTCTTCCGCAAAAATCGCGAGCCGCGGTTGATCAGGCCTGTCGCGGAGTTGTGGGGATAAATCAGCCAAGTATTCAGAATTCGGAATGAATAGCACCTGGCAATGCATATCATTGGTATCAAGAGACTGGAACTCGGAAATTATATTTTTCCGTATTTTGTAGCCACATTTATTGAGCACACAAGCGATGCGCTCACCTTGTGAATTTCGTGTTGAAGGCATAACTAACGAGATAATCCGTTCTCGTGTATTCATAGCCGATCTAAACCGTTTTTGTTATGTCATAGTTATAAGAAATGTACCGCGCGTACAAAAACCCCTTAATTTTGACAAATGCTGCACTACTAAAATTTCTAGTGCCTGTTAATGTGTACCCTTCATTTCTTGTGACCGTTCACTATACTCCCGACTACGCAAACAGTCAAAATATCTCAAGACAAGTAGAGTCTATATTGTCCAGACTATTTAATTCCGAATGTCGCTTTGTCTGTATTTTTGAATACAAAACAAATAGTTTTTAACTAGCCTTGTTATGCCTTAAACCATTGGATTTTGGCATCGTGATCTGGCTTTTAATTCATAGGGCAACCTTAGATAGCGGCAGTGAAGGAGATTAAGCAGGCAACTGTTAAATTGCATCCAAAAGTGACCCACTAAGCCCCATTATTTGCACCCAAAATTGACCCACGTGTAACCCTGACCTGCTGAAGAACCAGCAGGGGACAATAGGAGTGATAGACGTGGCATTATTAAGTGTAATCAGGC
>JAAEPL010000387.1 GCA_024232675.1 Planctomycetaceae bacterium | reverse complement strand
GTGAATGGACGGGATGATGGACCCAACCAGCACGGCGGGGCCTTTCACGTCTGCCGTCTTCGCTTTTGGCGCGTCTGCTACGGCAACACCTGCGATCAGACTGATTAGCACAATGACACGCAGCATCTTCTCAACGCACCCCTTTTCAATATCCTTTAAGGCTGTAATGTGAATTTCTATTATCGAGCTTAAGGGCCAGCCTGTCAAATTGCCAACACTTACCTGGAGCGGCGTCGGTTGCCTGCGGGATCATCGTTAACCGGGGTGCATTCGCCTGGCGAACGTCAATCGCTCCTCAACCTTTTTGGAACGCCTCAATCGCCGGGTGCGCTCATAGTCGATTGCGCGAATAGGGAAGATAGACTATTGTGGCAACTTCAATAGTTTTTCCCATGGAGGTTGCACGATGAACTTTGCTGAACTGAGTCCCGCCGAACGTCTGATTGCGGAGCAGGCGGTTCTGAATCTGCGGACACTGAACAACGCCTGCGACATGGCGGCTGATGGTACGGTTCTGGCGATTGCCGAAACTCTTGCCGTTCAGCAGGGTCGCGAACTGACTCAAAAAACTCTGCAGGCGTCGATCGATGCGCAGGTGGAAACGGTCGAAAAAAAAGTTCGCCCGCCCGGACGTGTTCGTGCGGAATGAAGAAGGCACATCATGGTCGCAAGGCTCGCGAACAACTGACGTCCGCCGGACAAGTTTGTTTATCGCGGATCTATCTGCGGTGTGTGAAGTGTGGCGAAGGCGGCTATGCAGCGGATGATCGACTTGGTGTGGAAGGGCGTTACAGCACCGGCGCTGAACGTCTGGCCTGTTTGGCGGCGGCAAGCTGGTCGTATCACATTTCGTCGGACCGACTGGACGAATTGTGTGGCATTCGCATCGGCGAAAATACGATTCGCGAAATCGCTCAGAAACATGGCGCGTCGATGAAGGCATGGCAGAATTCGGAGCCCGAAGCGTGTCGCGAATTTCGCGAAACTGACGGTCAGACAGAGTTCACGACCGACGGAACGAGCGTGAATACGCTTGAGGGCTGGCGTGAAATGAAGATTGGTATCTTTGCCAAACGCGAGTTGGGTGAAGCCGCGACACCGGAGCAATGGGCGGATCGTGATCTTCCAGCGCCAGCGACGTGTGTCGCCTTCGGTGCGATCGAATCCAGTGACCGCTTCGGGCGTCAGTGGAAACAGTGGGCTCGTCGACTGGGAGTTCTGGACACCTCCAACGTGACGGTTCTGGCCGATGGTGCGAAGTGGATCTGGGAAGAGCAACTCAATCACCTTCCTGGAGCGTCAGGTATGCTGGATGTTTTTCACGCCGTGCAACACATCGCAGAAACATCGCGGACGTTATTTGGTTCAGGAACAGAAAAAGCTTCAGCATGGCTGGAACAAGGCCGAATGATACTGATCCGAAATGGCTGGCAGGGAATTTCGGAGTTCATCGGTGAGACACGAAGGCCCCTTCGGTCGAAAATAAAACGCAAATCTCTGGACGGCCTCAAGACGTACCTTATGTCACACATCGACCATCTGAACTACGCCGAACGCCTTGCGGAGGGCCGGTCGATCGGCAGCGGTCAGGTCGAAGGGGCCTGCAAAAACATGATTGGCCGACGACTCAAGCAAACAGGAGCAAGGTGGCGAGTCAGACGTGTCAACCGAATGGTCGGACTCTGCGCAAATATGTACAGCAAACAGTGGAATCAATACTGGAAGTCGCTCGTCGCCTGAAATACCGTAATCCTTGAGCGCACCCCCCGCCGTCGGGGCCCCCGCTTGACTAAGGCCGTCTCCTCCCAATACCCTATAATCCAGGGTGTGTTTCAGCTGTTTCTGAGGAAGAGTCGGTTATGCGAACACTTTCTGCACGCGGCGTGCTGCGATTGAACGTTTTGCTGTTGATGGTGTCCGTCGGGAATGCTGACGAGGAACTGAATGTACGCCCTGCCGAGCCCGGTGAGTGGGGCTATCATCCGGCCAGCGACGAAGTGTTAAGTAAGTTCGTTGCACGCCCCTGTGAAAGAGAAAAAAAATGAATTATTCATGAAGGCATGGTCTGTTCTGACAGAATCCCGGTAAGACTGACAATTCCATATTCTCAAACTCACTCATTT
>JAAEPL010000386.1 GCA_024232675.1 Planctomycetaceae bacterium | reverse complement strand
GCTTGCCGTTCCCAGGTACGTCCCTGAACATCGTAATAGCTGAGGGCATGGGCGATACTACAGGACAGAGGGGCTTTCTGACCTCCTGGGCGAAGCCGCATGTCGACCCGATAGGCGACGCCTTGGGGGGTGCTTTCGGTCAGGAGTTTGACAAATTGGCGTCCCACACGATCGAAAAATTCTCGATTGCTGAGCGAGCGTCGACCGTCTGTTTCGCCCTCCGCCGAATAGAAGAATACGAGATCGATATCACTAGAATAATTCAATTCACAGCCACCCAGTTTCCCCATGGCGATGACCGTTAACGTGGCAGTTTGGGTGTCCCGTCCCTTAGGCTGCCCGTGTTTTTCGATCAGGGTACGTTGGGCAAAATTGAGCGTGGCCGTGCAAATGGCATCCGCCAAATAAGAAATTTGTTCCGTCACCGTCTCTAGCGTCTGATTGCCTACGATATCCCCAAAAGCGATGCGCAAGGTTTCGCGGTGCTTGAATCGCCGGATTATCGCCATCGCGGCTTTCAAGTCACCCGCATCGAGGACCGACAAAACCGAGTCGAGCTCGTCGATCAGGACCTCTCGGGAAACGGGTTGCCCAGCGACCAAACGCAAGGCGTCATAACTGGAAGGATCACGAATCAGTTGGTCGGTTAAATACTGACTGGTTGAGAAAACTTTCAACAGGACCGGCATCGCAGTTGGATCTCTTTCAAACAGCGCAGCCAATCCTAAAGGGCTTCTTGATGCTTGGAAAAAGCGATCGAGGTTGTTGATCGCCATATCGGCGTCGCTCAAGGTGGGGAGCTCGATTTCAATCTGTGCCACCAGCGTTTGGAATAGGTCAGTCGGCAGACGCAGGCGGGCAATGTTTTCGAGGTTTTTGATTGCGCGCGAGCGCTCTCGAATCGTCTCCGATTCCAGTAGTCCAGTAGGCAGGAGATGGCTGATCGTGTCGTCGATGGCGGGCCTCAGGCGAAAATTCTATGCCCTTAATGATAACAGACTGAGGAAGCTATCGAACAAGCCCGATTACGTCGGAATTGCTGCCTAGGAGGGTCCGTTATAGGAATTCTCCTCTATCCCCAAACCCATGTCGGGTGACGGCGGATGACTTTTGCGAAGCACTGAAATTTACACCGGTCAGGGGCATTTCACGCCATGGTCCCGTGGTACTGACATCCGAGCGCCGGGGCCAACCGCCGCACTGGTGCGTGCAGAAAGCGATGACCAGCAGGTTGTCTCGCTACCCCATGGGTTCAGCTAGTCGTCGTCGTTCGCCGTTGCGTCATCGGGAACAGCGAGATTCAACAGCTGTTGCAGTTGTTGGCGAATTTCGGCGAACTTTACTGGCAACGTGAGCACACTGTGGTGAGGTTTCAGGTCGAGCCGCTCAAGAATTTCTGCCCGTCGCTCTTTTTTTACAAGAATCAGACAGGGAACGTTCTGGCCCATCGGAAAGGTGACAAACTCGTTAAACGCGTCGATCGCTTCGAAACCCAAGCCTGCGGTGCTGAAGACCATCAAGTTGGCAGGCAATTTTTCCGCCGGATCCAAATATCGAAACCGGTCTAACGCTCGTCGCGGGTCGCTGATGATCAGGGCTCGATAGCTGTAGTTTTTTAATTTCTTTCGCAGGGTATCTTGAACCGTCGGGTTCGATTCAACCACCATGACGGTGTGCCCCTCGCCTTCCGTGTTGCGATGGGTGATTTTTTCGTAGGCCCGAGCTTCTTCGCTCGACATTTCTTCATCGTATCGTTTTGTATCACCCTCTTTGATAGCGGCAATCACCCGCATGGTTGCTTCCATGGCAGCTCGCGGAGTCTGATACCGATCTTTGGGTTCCAGAGCCATCATCTTGTTAGTCAAGGTAATCACGCGATGAGGCAAGTCCTTGCACAAACTCGAAAGTGGTTTGATTTTGCGATAACGTTCTGCGCTCATGCGGCGCATCCGCTCACGTGTCTCAAACAAAGGTGCTTCGCCACTCAGCATTTGATAGAGATTGCAACCGACAAAGAAGATGTCGCTGCGGCGATCGTTTCGTTCCGCACCGGTCGTTTTTTCAAGACCGGCGTAATCGACGGAGCGAGGATTGTAAAAACCGTCTCGCTCCTGAACTTCGTCATCACCTGCTGCCAAACCAAAATCCACCAGCGATGCGCGGCCTGTGCTGGAAAGCAACACGTTCGATAATTTGATGTCCCGGTGCGTGACTCTCTGGGTTGCTGCGTATGCCAAGCCCGCACAAACGTCGCGAGTGATGTTTAACGTAGTCATCACTTTCACCTGTCCGTGAGCTCTCACAAATTCACGCAGATTTTGACCTTCGACAAAGTCCATCACCATGTAAATGCGACCGCGGTGACCCGCAACTTCATGAATCGGGACAATGTTGGGATGCCTCAACTTCATGACGGTCTGGGCTTCCCGCATGAAGCGTTCCCGCGTGAGCATGTCGTCGGTGTAGCGGTTTCGCAACACTTTGACAGCCATCACATCGCCAGTCTTGATGTTTACCGATCGGTACACTCTGGCGAATGTACCCGCACCAACCATGTAAAGGACTTTCCAGTTGCCGTAGTAAAAGCCCTTTTTGTGACCGTCGATGACGCGGGTAAGTTGCCAATTGGTCAGTAATTCGTTCTGTAGTAAGCTCGACTTAAACGCCTCAACATCGACATTGCGGCTGCCCAGCTTGGAAAGCGCCTGATTCAACTGTTTGTTGTCTAGCAGCCGGCAGCTGAGAATGCGTTGAGATAATTCATCGGTTGTCAGCTCAGGCATTGTGAGATCCGAAAATTTCGGCAGTGAGTTCGGGCTGGTAGGCGAGTGAATGGAGGCTAGAGATTCGTTGGAGTTGACCCCGCGAAGGAACAATTCCCACCCTTCATTTTAAGTAGGTAAGACGGCTAATTCAACGAAATACTGAGGCTCCAAAGAGTTCAGGGAGCTGGAAACGTCGGATTTTTCCACCTTTGTGTCCTATTCACCCTGCGGTGGCAGTGGCAGATCACCCCAAGGGAGTGGTTTATCAAGTGGTTTATTGGGGGCGACACCTTCGCAATCCGGGTCATGGGACCCAATCAACAAAAAAATCCGGACTTACGGTGTCTCATGCCGCAAATCCGGTTTTCTTCAACGTCGGAGGTGTTGATCGATCATGCGGTGCAGGTGAGAACTCACCCGTCGAACCGCTGGTTTCGCAAGGATTCCGTGATGGGACGGAATATTTCTTGGCGTGGTTTAGTCTTCTAAAGCTTTTTTGTACAAGTCGCGTTCACGTCGCGTGGCGTCTAAATCAAACATGAGATATTTCATGTCCAAACGTAATTGGCCAAGTGCTTCTTGAACCAAGTTCAAAATGCGTCGGCGACGGCTGGTGAATTCCACCACGCGTTGAACGGATTTTTCCATGTCGACGCGGTATTCTGGCGGCAGTTGAGCGACGCGTTTTTGTAATTCCGCGATCTCGGCCGGGAGTGTGTCAGATTTGATTTTGATTCGATTGGTCGGCAGTGAGTTCATGCTTTTTCTCCTAAGTTGTTAATCCTGATGTAAAGCACGGAGCGTGCCAGCGATTCCTTGCAACTGCCGCTTTTTGCTGTAAGTCATTTGTTATCAATGACTTAAATTATCCGGAACGTTTTTTAAGCCAGGGTGGGTGATGCAAAATCTCCCCAATAATCGATATGGATTGGATTTCGACGTACTGATAAAACCCATCAGGGAGCGGTGCGCTATGAAATACCCCTGTTTTTTTGGGGCTCAGCTACCGTTCACCCCGTTTTGTCCTTTTATTACCACATTGATTAAACATGGGAACAATCATTACCAGTTTCGGTCAATCGGCAAGTTCCCGACCTCGATTTGTGTCACTCTCTAGGTTGCCTTGGAGGCTGTTAACGGCCGTTTTTTCCCTCTGGTGTGGGGTAACTTCTCTTGCAGCGCAAGATTCTGAGTCTTGGGAATTAGCCGAGACAGATTGCCAATTTTCGGCTCGCACTTGGTCTATAAGCAATGTTCAGGACGAGTTTCATTCGGAACCGGATAGTCAACGCATTCATTGCCATGCGACTTGGGGCACCAAAGCCTTGATCGCTAGGGATGTCAGGCCAGCCTGGGTGATCAACGAGCTCAAACCGTTTTTGTGGGTAAAGGCCACGCGACCCAATATCCAGTTGTATGCCCGGGTCGTCTTACCGCGCACGAATGATCCTGTCGAAAATGGTCCTATGACGGTCTTGTTGCCCGGTCCGGTCTACCTCAACGAGGGTAGTTGGCAGAAGTTGGATTTTTCCAACATGCGTCAATCTCTCCCAGAATTACTGGAAGAGGCTGTTTGGAAGCTCCGCACGAAGTACGAGCAGCCCGTTGATTCCGGCGAGGCCTATTTGGACAAGCTGGTCTTAAACGTCTACACGGGCCCCGGCACGAGTACGATTTGGATTGACGATGTCGAGGTCGCCGGCGCTGTATCGGCACAGGAATCCATCGCCGGACAGGATCAAAATCGGGCCAGTTACGACACCAAGGTCCGACAAGTTGGCTACCAAGAATTCGCCGGTCAGGCAAAACTGAGACCTGCTTTGGGACGCGTAAATGGAACGATTCTCGAGGTCCGAGACCAACCGTTTTTTGTTCGCTCGATTCAACATAATGGGGAACCGTTTGAAGTACTAAGCGAGCTGGGATTCAACACTGTGGAGTTGAAGCGAACTGCCACGATCCAAGAATTGCGACATGCGGAACGATTGGATATGTGGATCATTTGCCCTCCTCCAGAATCTGCCGGATTGAAGACAATCTCAGCAGAATACGATCGGGTTTTGGCCTGGTCGCTTGGTCAAAATTTGGATTACACCGACCTGCAACGAATGGAATCTCGGACACGGGAAGTTCGCGAATCAGATTTTCGTGAAGGGCGACCGACGGTTGCCTTTGCCAGCTCTGGTATGTTCGAAATGGCTCGCGTTGCGGACATTCTCAGTGTCGGTTTCGAACCGATGGGCGGTAGTTTTGCCCTCAATCAATACAGCGAGTGGTTGCAACAACGCGCCGAGTTAGCGAAGAGGACGGTACCACTTTGGGCTTCGATTCAAACAGAAGTATCTAAAACCGTTAGCACGCAGACTGC
>JAAEPL010000385.1 GCA_024232675.1 Planctomycetaceae bacterium | reverse complement strand
TTCCGTTCAGGCACAGCAATGGTCAGGCATACCCATGCAACGTTTGCTTGGCGAGCACATCCAAATGCTGATAAAGCAGCCGCTTATCGAGAAGGCTGCTAGTTTCGACGTCAGTGTATTGATGGCTCAGATGTTGAAGGGCAAGCAGGAGCTCCATTAGAACACCGCCAATATGGAACCAACGGTTCATGGAATGACACTCTGACCTAAACGTTGACTTACGAATAACGCGGCACTCAAGCCGATGAACGCTGTAATAGGAATGGTGAGTGATCGTGGAGTGTGGATGAAATGCACGAAACACATAATAAATGGCAGCAAGAAAGACAGAATCGTCCGAGTGAGTTGGCGATCCTTTTCCGGTTTGAGCTCTGGGAAATGATAAATCTGGTGGTGTGAATGGGTGAAATCCTCACTCGGCTTGGTCCCCTCCTCGGTCATGCTCAAGCGACGGCGTCCCCGTTCCTCTCGAAGGGCCCGCCAAGCGGCGGCGTCCTCTTTATTCGTTCAGAGGTGGGACCAGATTTATGGCGATTTTGTGAACTCGCCAAAGGGTCTTCCGTCGAATTGCTGCAACTCTTGAGCGAGTTCTGCTTTCATGAATTCAAGGACCTTTGGATACTTGTAGGCAATGTTGTGAACTTCTTCCCGGTCGGTGTTCAGATCATAAAGTTGATCCACGTCAAAGTAATTCGGATTTGCTTTGGCGGCAAAGTGGCCGAGGTGTAAATTGCGAGTTAAATAGGGGCGGTCAAGTTTGGGGTTGTCCTTGAAGGCGTTGAACTTGTGCCCTTTCTCGATCAGCTTCTGGATGCGGTCCGGATAACGAATCGCGATGTACTTCCAGTTTTTGGTCACCACGCATCGCGAGTGCCCTAGTTCTCCGAAAAGGGCTTCTCGAAGCGGCGTTTGATCTCCTTGCAGTGCTGGCTTAAAGCTCAAACCGTCACAAAGGTAGTCCTTGGGTGGTTCGACACCACAAACATCTAACACCGTCGGGGCGAAATCGATATTGGCGATGAGTTCGTCATTTTTTAGTCCCGGATCAATGGTGCCTGGCCAAAGACAAAGCATGGGTACCCGCATGCCAAAATCATACAACGTACTTTTTCCGTGACGATAGGAACCGTGGTCGGGCACAAATACAATCAGTGTCTCTTCAGAAAGGCCCAGTTTTTTGACTTTATCAATGATCGCGCCGACTCCGTCGTCCAGCCACAAGGCGTATGCGGAACGATCCTTGAAGCCCGCCTGACGATTTCTTCTCAGTACACTCTCGCGAGAAGGCAGGACATCGAATCCTTCCTTAACAAATCCTTCACCGGTCATCCGAGGGTCTGACTTAAGCGCGTTTTTATTAACCCAAGGTGCGGGCCCGTGGTGCAACGTGGTGGAGACGCAAAGAAAAAAGGGCTTATCCTCGACGGTGTCTAGGAACTCCACCGCATTATCAATCGTCCAGTCAAGGTTGTGTACATTTAAGGCTTGGTTGTGAAGTTCCTTGAGATTCGCTCCGTACACACCATCCACAAAGTCGAAGCCGAGTTTACTGATCTCTTTACACCAAAGTTCATGATTCTCGCTCATCAAAGCATTTACTTTGGGGGTCCGCGGATCGGCGTTTTGATTCCAACCGACTTTGCGAAACGTGCTGGATCGTTTGTGGGGATGAAGCCAATCGTGTCGGACCACGTGCGACTTGCCCACGAAACCCGTGTCATAGCCATTTTTTTGTAGGATTTTGGCGAGGTTCCAGCGGTGGGGTTCGATTTCGCCAATGTTTTCGACTTGCGTTTGGTCGCCTGAGGGGTGCTCTTGCAAGAACCAATCGCCTTCACATCGCCCGGCATATCGCCCGGTAAGAAAGCTGTACCGGGAAGGTGAGCAAACCGGGGATGTGACGTTAAAGTTGCTTAGGTACAGCCCATCCTTGGCCATCTGATCAAGGCGTGGAGTGTGGACTTTACCGCCCATGAACCCAAACGAATCCCAGCTTTGGTCATCGCTAAGAATAAAAATGACGTTCGGCCGTTTCTCGCCCATGCGATCTTCTTGCGCAAATAATGGCGAGCAAAAAAAGGTCAGCAGCAGTATCACTGAGGCCAAAGTTTTCGACATGATTTCGATTCGACGTTGGTGTTTAGCGGAGATCGACGGAACAGCAGGGGCATTTGTGGGGGAGTAATTTTTTGCGAAAAATTCCCACCAATACCTAGCGAGCGTCGCAAAAGGCAGGCTGAGTGAAAGCCATTGACCGCGGTGAGGTTCAGTCGCGGCGGCGGAGAAGCGTAAACATTCCGGCCATTCCGACAAGAACGATGGAAGAGGGTTCCGGGACGGTCGAGATGTTAAATTCAAATCCACTCAACCCCGCTCCACCTGCATTGCCGTTGATTGTGCGAAAGGTCATGGTCTCACCAGCCACTAGAGAGATTCCGGATCCGGAAATGATTCCATTGGACGAGGTGTTTGGAATAAGCTGTTCAATCACGGTCCCGTTCGTGTCTTCAACACCGAACGATGATTGCCCATTCGCTAGACGGTTGTCGTAGGAGAAGCTATTCAAGTTCATGGAGAAACCCGAGACCTCAGTCGCCGATCCACTGATGGTAAACGCGACATTCTCACCATCTTCCAAAGCCGTGTTATTGCCTTGTGGGGTTACCAAAACCGCGCCCGTTCCAAAATTTGTGTATGACGGATAGTTGAGAAGTGGATTCGCTGAGCCGGAAAAAGTAAGAGTGAAATCAGTATTGTACAAAGCGGTCGAAGCCACGGTCCCAGCGTTTGCGTTGTCGATCTGATTCCATCGGGCGGGTGATGCCGCATTTCCATTTCCCAACAGCGCCACGGCGTCTAGAGCAACGTTGCCTGAACCGTCGATCGTGTAGTTCAATGCAAGGGATGTTGCACCTCCCGATGCAAAAGTTTGTCCGTTGGGACTTAAATCCACATTGAAGCTCGTAACGATATCTGCCGAAACGGCACTGCTCATCACAGCTATCAGAAGCGGAAAAAACGCAATTTTCATGGTGATGATCTCGTACCCTATTACCCATTGCACCCAGCAGATTCGCTAGGATCTTGCACTCACGCGGATTTATCTGACACTCACGCGGATTTGGAAAAACGCCGGAAAAATAGACTCTACTCTGAATCTATAAAGGTTTAAACGGTTTTTCCTTAATCTTTACCGCTCCACCGCAAAAAGGTCGATAATTTAGGTCCCGTTCCAATCATGACGATTTCAGGTGGATTATTTAACGCTTGCCAGCCTCTGAAAAAGATCGTGTGCCAGAATCGTCTTTGCAATGTGATTTCGCCAACACATTTGTTGGGGCTGGGAGCTTAGGTGATTTGCGGGTTGGGAAGCGTAAATAATGACTCGCCAGGGTGCGTTATCTTGTTCGAGTGGTCGCACACTCTGGGTGGCGCTGCGAATGGGTTGAATGGCTGCTTACCGACCAGTCATCAAGGCACGCCGCTGTGCTCCAAGGGTTCAATGGGTTTTTATTTGAGAGCTCATTCGGGAATTACGCGTGAGTATCAAAGGAGTAACCTGAATTTTCTGGCAGATTGGGACGACCAACATGCGCGACAACAATCAAATTCGTTAAAAATTGGTGACGTGAATGGCTAGTGATGAATTGGTTTCCTGTATGCAAGCCCAGGTTCCACGTGTAATTGACATCGCCGTCGAATCAGAAAAGACATTGGCCACAAACGGTGTTGGAAATACAACGACGGACTCATAGGAGAAACACTGTTGGTTGGCCTGAAAACTTGTGGAGAGAGGCGTTCGAATCGTGTTGGCACCCGCACGTTACTCGACACGAAAATACCAATGGAACGGCGACCGAGCCCGCAGCCAGTGGTCGGCCCGTGAGGTCCGGCATCTCGACTCGAACTCGGAATGGAAAATAGCACTGTCCCATTCGCGTGGGTGGGGAA
>JAAEPL010000384.1 GCA_024232675.1 Planctomycetaceae bacterium | reverse complement strand
GTGGCACCTGGCTTAAAAGACGCCGGCATGGTCACATCAGCTATCTGGTCAGATGCCAACGATGACGGATGGTTAGATCTCATTGTCACGGAGGATTGGGGTCCCGTGCGTCTTTGGCTTAGTGACAACGGATCTCTGAGTGATGTGTCCGAACAATCCGGGTTGGCCAATCGCTTGGGATGGTTTAACAGCGTCTCCGCAGGCGACATCGACAACGATGGTGACATGGATTACGTCGTCGGTAACTGTGGTTTGAATACCAAATATTCCGCCACTACGAAAAAGCCCGAACTCATTTATTTTGGCGACTTTGAAAACAATGGCAAGCTGCAGATTGTGGAAGCTAAATTTGAGGACGGCAAATGTCTACCGCGACGAGGGTTGGGTTGCACCAGCGATGCCATGCCTACGATTAAGGAGAAACTGCCGACCTACCACGACTTCGCCATTAGTGAGCTGGTTGAGATTTACTCCCAAAATGGTTTGGAAGACGCTGATAAATTTGAAGTCAACAATCTCGATTCCGGCGTGCTGATCAACCAGGGTGGAGAGGGTGTACCCACCTTTGAGTTCCGTAAACTGCCTCGTGTTGTCCAAGCCAGCCCGGTTTTCGGATCCACACTTACGGACGTCAATGCCGATGGATTCCTCGATCTTTACGTGGTGCAAAACTTTCATGGACCTCAACGGGAGACTGGGAACTTCGATGGGGGAGTTTCATTGTTACTGCTCGGCGACGGCAGCGGGAACTTTGCCCCAGTTTGGCCTGATCAAAGCGGGCTAGTGGTTGGGAAAGACGGCGGTGCGTTAACGGTAACCGATCTCGATGGTGACGCGCGGCCCGATTTCGTGGTCAGCGTCAACAACCGACAACCCAAGGTATTCCAAAACCAGATGGATGGCGACTTCGTACGTGTTCAACTCCAACCTCTCGATCGCATACCCTCGTTAGTGGGCACACGCGTGAGCTTTACATTGGCAGACGGGAAAACGTTAACACGCTCGATCGACGGCGGTGGCAGTTATCTCAGCCAATCCCCGCAAGAGATCTTTGTCGCAGGAAAGATCCAAAGCGCGAAAGTGCGTTGGCCAGACGGTAGTGAAACAACCCACCAAGACATAAAACCAGTTGACGGAGTGATCAACCTGTCTCAAACCCCGTAACCTATGACTGCGATAGAGACGCTATCGGTCGAGTCACTGCAATTGTGGTGGTAAGGAGAGGCGGATAGAATAGGCGGCCATGAAGGTCATCTCGTTGCAATCTGGTAGTAACGGCAACTCGTTTTACGTGGAAGCGGACGATGTCCGCTTGATCTTCGACGCAGGTATCTCGGGCAAGCAGGCTCAACAACGTCTGGCGGAGCACGGTCGCGATATCGCCTCTTGCCAGGGGCTTTTTATCTCTCATGATCACTCAGACCACACACGTTGCATGGGTGTTTACCATCGCAAGTTTGGTCTGCCGTTATACATCACGAAAAAAACGTTACGTGCGACAACGCGACATCGTGAAATCGGCCCGCTGGAGGATGTCCGCTTCTTTACCCCTGGTGATTTTCGCAGTTTTCCGACCGCGGGGGGAAGCAAAGTAACCGTTCACAGTGTTGCCACCCCGCATGATAGTGCCGAGGGTGTGGCCTTTATCATTGAGCACGAAGATAAGCGGGTCGGTATCCTGACTGATTTGGGACATGTATTTCCGGCCTTGCGAGAGTTGCTACTTTCTTTGGACGCGGTGGTTATTGAAAGCAACTACGACCCGCAAATGCTAGAACACGGCCCTTATCCCGAACCGCTGAAACGCCGCATTCGGGGACGTGGCGGTCATATCTCTAATGACGAATGTGCGGACCTAATCGGACGCGCATCGATGTTTCGAAGACTTAAGTGGGCCTGCCTCTGTCACCTGTCAGAACATAACAACGAACCCGCGATCGCCGCCGAAGCTTGCCGTCGTGTGGTAGGCGACAACGTCCAAATTCACGTTGCCAGTCGCCACGACGCCTCCGACATCATGGAAATTT
>JAAEPL010000383.1 GCA_024232675.1 Planctomycetaceae bacterium | reverse complement strand
GATACCAATTGGCAAATCTCCAACGGCTCCCGCCAATCTCTCCTGCACGATCTGGCGTGCTTTATAGACCTCCTGATCCCAGTCGAATTCCACCTGAATAACCGACAAACCGATATCGGAGGAACTGCGAATCGTCTCCACTCCCGATGCGCCGTTGAGGGCCGATTCTAAAGGAAGCGTTACCAATGCCTCGACTTCTTCGGGAGCAAGCCCCGGGCACTCGGTCAAAATGGAAACCCGCGGTCGTGTAATGTCCGGCAATACATCGATCGGCAACTCGGACGCTGTGCGAACACCATAAAACGCCACGACGATTGCTACCAATAGAATCAGCAGGCGATTGTTAAGCGAGAATTTAATTACCGCATTAAGCATTAAATCGATCCCTGTCGCTGATTAATGGGCGTGATCGTGATGGGCATGCCCCGACGAACCGGACTGCATTGCAAACAAAAGTCGTCCCGCATTGTTAAAAACGATGCGATCCCCTTTCTGCAAATCGCCTGCTAGTTGGATCACGACATAATTGCGATCGATGTAGGTGACACTCACTTCGAGCGCCTCGTATTCATCCAACAATTCATGATCTTCGTCATCATGGGCTGGATCATCTTCGTCGTGATTATGCTCAACGACCCCGTTCCAACGAAACACGTAGTTTGTTAAACCATCAATCGCTAACGCATCGCGAGGTATGACAACTTGCTCGGTGAATTTTTCTTCCGGGATTTCGATATGAGCCCGTTGTCCCGGCTTCCATTTCCAGGCGATGAAATCGGCTTGATTCGCACCGTAAACCGTCTCGAACAATTTTTCGTTGACCAAGTAAATGTAAAAGGGGTAAGTATTAGTTTCGCCATCCACATGATTGGATAGAAAAGCCACCTGTTGAGCAGGAATTCGCTCCTCCGCTCCGTCGGGCCCAATCGAAACCAATAAAGGTATTTTCTCGCTGACAGCTTGGCGAATAAAAGGTAGATCCTTCTCGTAAGCCTGCCCTTCCACAACGACCACGGCATGGAATGACAACAGACAAAGATGCTCGCCCGTTTGAGTCATCATGCCCGGCTTGGCCAAAAGACGCTCCACCAAAAAGGTCTCAGGGGCGCCTTCCATCACATTCCCAGCGTTCAACTGAGGTGGAATGAGGTTTTCCGGAACGCAAATTGTTACCGTTCGCAGTAGTTTTTTCGATCGGATGATCTCGTCAATTTGTTCTTGGGTTAATCCACGAACCAGCAACTCCTGAGACTTCGTCTCCACTTTGGCAATCAAACGATCACGTTCGTATTTTTTTTCCAAGAGCGTTTTAGAAGCCACACCACCGGCCAGCACCGAGGGTTCCAACCGAGCGATTTCCTTCTCAACGATACTGATCTGTTTTTGAGCGTCCAGTAAATCGGACTGTGCCGTCGCCAACATCTCACCCGTCAACTCCACCTCGGCAATCGGTTGCCCAGGAACAACGGTCTCACCCTTGCTGATAAACACCTTTTTCACCAACCCAGCAAACCGACTGGCGACATGCAATTCACTCGCACCTGGAATCTCTCTTACAAATGCGGGCAATTCAAAATTGGATTGATAATCACTTAACTTGATCAGGCCGGTCCTAAGACCCATGCTGGCTTGGGCAGTCGGTGATAACTCGACATGGTCCGCCTCGCCCGCATGGGCATCATCGTCACCATGATCGTGCTCAGCATCCGCTTGCGATCCCTCCAGGGATGTTGCCACGCGACTGCGGATAAAATCTACAGGCACCGCGAGGCCCACTAGCAAACCAATTACCAGAGGAACAATTGCTAAACCAAGCGTTCCCAACTTGTTCTTTATCATGACTTTGCCTTAATCGAATGACGTCAGCTGTTTCGATGAAGCCGCATAAACAGCGCAGCAGCACACAGGATAAATCCAGCTTGAGACAATTTAGAGCATCCAACGCCCGAGTTCAGCGCGCGCAGCATCACTGCCACGCAGCATCACCGGTTTTGACGGAGTTCGGCAAATGAGTTCGGGAACGTACGAGAAGAAGCTCACAGCTCCGGACACATCACAAACCAACAACGGTAGATCCCGGTCAACATTAACGCGGATTGTCATGAAAAGCTGAAGAGACGATTGGCAATCGCAGTGGTGGTCGTGTTCGTCGGTCGACGGCAAGCAACGACATCCGCCCAAAAAATCACATTCTCCCTCGCGCAGGTCGTTTTCCACGACTGGCGGGCAATGGTGATGGGAATGCTCTGTGATTTGGCAATGACAAACGGATTGCCCGATGGCCTGCGCCACTACCATTGCGAAGATCAGTGATGGAATGCGAATCATGCTAGCTTTTACGACGGATGTACTTTCAGCGACCCTAAGGATATTTCTCTTCGGGCAATTGGTCAACTTCACTAACCAGACCGGATAACCGGTACGATCGCTTCAGGGCGTAAAAATCCGCTGGAAACATCGTTGGAATCAATCGATGCCGATTAAACATGATAATCGGAAACCGCTATGACATGTTGCGAATTCGCCTCTTCTGGACAGTCCCTTGACGAAACCTAGCCCTATAACGCGATGCAGGTCGGCCATGAAAGTCATCGGCTTTTGGCTGCTGCTCCTCATTCCTGCGGGATTTGTGGAAGTCGGTGCGGGTGAACTGCAAGAGACACCGACACTGCAAATTTTTCAGGAAGCCCCTGATTCGTTTTCTGCGGACGAGAATATCACCCCTGTTGGGAACGTG
>JAAEPL010000382.1 GCA_024232675.1 Planctomycetaceae bacterium | reverse complement strand
CGTTAAATAAGCAACATCATTAAATTCCAGGTTACCTTCGTTGATTTTCAGGCTTTTGAATTCGTCATGGAATTTTTGCAAGAAGTGGTAGGCCCCTTGGGTCTGCTTTACCAAAACGTTGATCGTCATAGCGCTGGCGTGCTTGACGATCGGTAACAGCAGTTTTTGCAATTCAGGCGGAATAGCATACCGATTGAAGACAGTCTCGCCACTCGCCAGCTTTCCGGAAGGACCCGACGATATCAGAGAGGACCATTTTTTTTCGCGAACTTTAATGAGGTCTGCAGCAATTTTCTCTCGAAAGGCGTCCTTTGCTTCGTATTCAAGGTTCTCAATTTGTTGGCAGATGAATTCTAAATCGTTTTCGGACAGCAATTTGAGTGCTTGTAATTTAGACCAAGCTTGCAGCCGATCTGTATCGGCGGTTTCCCGGTAAATAGCATACAGATCCTTCACGGTCATTTGGATCATCGAGTGGATGCCTCGTTTGGCTTCACCCTTTGCCAAATCATGCATGATGCTCACGATATTGGATCGTGTGAGGGAATGGCGAATCGCGCGATCCCTGATCGCTTCCATTTCAGCGGTATCCGCAATCTCCCATCCGGGCGGCATGCTGATATCCAAGCTGAAGGCCCTCGCGATTTTAAAGAAGAATGCGTCAAGGGTCTCCACTTGCAAGTTGTTCAAATTACGAACGAGGGATTGCAAGACCTCGTTAAATTGTTCCCGCGAAATGTCGGGCATTTCCAATTCTTCTGCCATGTTGCGTGCATTTTCATCGCTCTCAGCAGCCTTGGCTAAACGTAAAACGATGCGATCGAGAATTTCGCCAGCGGCTTTGCGGGTAAACGTGGTGGCCAAGATGGATTTTGGTTGCACGCCATTGAGAAGGAGCTTGATATAACGACTAGAGAGTTCGAACGTTTTTCCAGTCCCTGCAGAAGCTCTTATGATGGAATGGGGGGCCATTGGAGTGTTCATGAGTTCTCTCCGTTGGGTGCGGATTCCCATTTTTCGAATACATGCGTCTGGCAAATCGCGGCAAAGTCATCCCACGAATGTTTGTTTTCCGCGGGTGGCCAAAAGACGCCCTGACGAACTTTTTGCATGATTTCGAGCGCCGTTTGTGTGGCGTCTTCCAGTTCCACTTTCGTCCATTCAGCTATCCGCAAGCGAACCTCATTGATATCTTTGGTCACTAAGATAATTCCGGTTTCAATATCGTAACCGTGGGGCAAATCGAACGACCCCAGCAGGTGATGGTAAAGAGGCAATTGCAAATCTTTCCAATCTCCGAATTTGTCTTGATGCATTTGCTTTGGAGCTTCTGCCTTATCGCCCGTTTTATAGTCGTAAAGTCCGATCGTCTTTTTCTCGTGATTTAGATCAATGCGGTCAATTTGCCCACTTACGACAAAAGGCTCACCATCGATCATGAACTCACATTGAGTTTTTTCTTTTTCGACTTCATGAATTTCGTATCCATCTCGGCGGTGTTCCCCCTGCCACGTGGCGAAAGCTCGCAATCGTGTTCTCGCTTGTTCCAGCTGTATGAAAACCGTGGGCAAGGTACGCGTCCCATAACGTGCACCGGCGATCCGATCGAGTTCGTCTAAGAGATAAGCTTCGATATCTTCCGCATTGGATGAGTTTTTCAATTCGGAGCGACCGAAATTTTCGACCACGTCATGCAATAAGCTTCCAAATTGCCCTCCGTCCAATTCGAATTGCACATCCGAAAGATGGGTCAAATTGAGCACGCGATTTAAGTAAAAGCGATAGGGACAGGCAATGTATTGTTTGAAGTCCGTCACGCGCATTCGATTCACCGTTTTGGGGAAATCACTGGGGTGCGGAATCCTAAATTGTTGCTCACGGGGGCGCGATTTGGCTTGCCCATAAACCCATTGGGACGTGTCTTCTCCGTGAGCAAAAAGCTGCAACGCTCGGCCGGGAATTTGCTGTTGTTCACCCGTAAGCAATAAACGACTGGGTAATTGCGGTTGGCCCTCACCGTCTCGTCTGCCCACGGTCAATAACACCCTTTCTCGGGACGCCAGAATCATACTCAACGAGTAAGCATCACGCACGTAACGGCGACGATTGTCAACTAAATCGAGTTCGCTACGTATGGAGTTAGGTAAGAAGAGACTGGAATTTTCCGAGGAGGGAAGAAAGCCTTCGTTAACGCTCGTGATCACAGAAACAGGAGTGTCCTCCAATGCGGAATCCAACCAACCAACAATGGAGATCGCATCTGAAACCGCGGGATCCGCGACAAATTGGTCACTGCACAGGTCCAATGCCCAGACCGCTGCTTCATTGCTGGAAACAGGCGATGTCATCAAGCGACCGGATTCTTCGATTTCAATAAAGGCCTTAATGATTGCTTTGCAGGCACGAATGGTGCGCCGATTTTCCGAGTTGTCTCGATCGACTTGGGTTTTTTCATAGACCGTTGCCATAACTTTTCGCCACGGTTCGCTCCATTGTTCCAGCAATCTCTGCTCGCCGCCAACCAGGGGAGCTACGAGTTCGCTGAGCGAAGCCCAAGCCTGTTGGAGGTTTTTATACTGCGGTTTTCCATGGCGATCGTTGCCGCCAAAAAACACTGATTTTGGATTGGTGGAAAGTGAGAATGGCAGGCGGTTGTTTTGGTAGCGGTCTAATTCACCAAGCCAGCGATCGGAATCTATTTGTTCGGTAACCCACGCATAAATGTCTGGATGCCGAACCAGCTCTGCAAAGCTCTCAAATCGAAATCCATCGATCCAGGCAGCCAACAATTCCAGCATGACGAAAGCCCGTGAGTTGGAAATCGAGGAACCACCCACGTCATAGGTTTTTACGCTACATCCCATGAGACTGCGACTGATGGATGAAATGAGACGTGGGTCAGGGGCGCCGATCGAAATTTGATCGACACCGTACTGGCCGTCTAGCTCATGTAGGAAATTGGCCACCAGCTTGGCTTGATCTTGGGGTTGATCACCAACTTTAAAATCGGCGTCGTTTACCGGGATTTGGTAATTCTCCCACGGTTCGATAAGCAAGCATCCCAAATCATCAAAAAAATCATGGTGTTCGTCAGCACTGAAAACAACGGGTGTGACCTGATTACCGACTTGTTCTAGCATGGCCCGAGAGGTGAGATTCAAATCTACCGTGCCCACCAGATACACCTGTTTATCAATCCGGCATTCTTCATGTTGGATGGCTACCAGACGCGCGGTCTGACGGTCCCATAAATTTTCACGATTGAGTACATCGAGATATTCCCGCTGAATATCAGCTAACGTCTGCCAACGTTTTTTTTCCTGGAAGAAATCGGTTTTGATACCGGCTTCCAAAACATCCTTAAATGTTTTCTGGTTCCCTGCCAATTCGATGTGCCATTTAGCGAGTACTTTGGCCAGCGTTTGCCAGCCGATAGAATCATCGTGCTGGGGGACCAGTTGCGTAAATTCACGAATTGCCTTCTCGGGGGTCTTTTTCAAAGCACTGACCCAAGCCAGGGTTTGTGTTAAGGGACTGGCCAAGGGCCTTTGTGGCACGTAGAGCAATTCGGGAAAGGTGCCAATTGTCGTGACTTGAGGCGGGGTATAGACCAGTTCATTTTGAGCAGCGTAATCCAATAACAGTTCTCGCAGTCGTCTGCTACTACGAGAGGTGGGAACGACGATGATCACGTCGGTCATATTCAGGATGCCGTTTGCTGCGTGACGCGAACCCAACCATTCCGCGGCAGCGGGAAGCGGTTGTTGGTTCCAGTCAATAAATTGCCGGGGATTTATGTTGGCAGTCATCAATAATCTGCGGGGCAAAATCGTTTTTTTAGGAATGGCAGGAATGGATCGCCTTGGCGAGAAAAACACTTTCCGAAGAATCGTATTCGCTCACGCCGAGCGTCTAGGATATTTCACTGGCTAATCGGCGACCCCTATCAATCGATTAATTTTCGCCAGTCAATTTCACCTTGTGCGTCGAGACGCGGCAAATCGGGGACTTGCATCGAGACATATTTCTGTGCTGCGCCGGTATTGAAGACGACCACTTTTTCATCGGGCTTAATCCAGTCGTCTTGGACAAGTTGCTCCAGCGCTCCAATGCAGGCTGCCGTTTCCGGGCAAACAGAAATGCCTTCCGCTTGAGTTGACTGATATTGCCAGGTTTCGAGTTTTGATTCTGGCGCGGCCAAGGCCAAACCGCCGCTTTCACGTACGGCATCCAGAATCATAAAATCGCCGACTGCGACGGGTACACGAAGCCCGCTGGCAGCGGTTGATGCATTTTCGAAAGGCTCGGCGAATCGTTCTCCGGCATCAAAGGCGGTGGAGATTGGACAACATCCGTCGGATTGTACTGATACCATGCGGGGCATGTTTTTACTGTCTAACCATCCCAGCTCGCGAAGCTCATTGAATGCTTTCCACATGCCAATCAAACCGGTACCGCCACCGGTTGGATAGAGGATGACGTCTGGTAGTTTCCAGTCGAATTGTTGGGCAATTTCTAGCCCCATCGTTTTTTTTCCCTCAATTCGATAGGGCTCTTTCAGGGTGCTCAGATCAAACCAACCAATGGGCTCGATACCTTGTTTTAAGAGGCGGCCACAATCGTTTATTAAACCATCTACTAGATAAACTTGCGCGCCCGCCCAAACGCACTCCATCATGTTGACGATCGGTGTATCGGCAGGCATCAGCACATAGGCTTGCATCCCTGCGCGAGCCGCGTAGGCAGCGGTTGCACCCCCCGCATTGCCTGCGGTGGGAATGGCTAGTTTTTCTACTCCGAAGTGTTTGGCCATGGTCACAGCCATCGACAAGCCACGACTTTTGAAACTGCCCGTCGGCAATTGGGATTCATCCTTGATAAACAGGTTTTCCAGCCCCATTTGTTTTCCTAGCCGAGGGCAGGGAAGGAGGGGGCTGTTGCCTTCGCCCAAAGATACGGGTTGAATCACATCCCCGACTGGAAGGAGTTCGCGGTAGCGAAACATCGAGGAGTCTCGGGTGGCGAAAATATCTCGGTCGACGGCTGCGGCAATGGCAGGCAAATCGTATTTGACCCATAGCGGTCGGCCCGCATGTAACGTTTGCAATTGGTTCGCATCAAGATGGGTACCATCCAACGCGGATTCAAGATGGGTGACGAATCGGGGCATGTTTTTTCTAGTGCTACGAGGGAAGCGGTTGTTAAGTTACAATATCGACGATCGGGCTCCTCATTCCAAGTGTGCGGAAATCAAAAAGCGTGGCTCACAACGACCTTTGTTAATCTCGGAGAACCATCTCCTGCGGAAGGGTCAGCACACCGTCTTTCAACCTAAAAAATTAAACCTATGGCGAAACTTTACTTTTATTACTCGGCGATGAATGCGGGGAAAAGCACGACCTTGTTGCAAAGTGCTTACAATTACGAAGAACGCGGCATGCAGGTGATGTTATTCACGCCCAATATCGACGATCGAGCAGGTGCCGG
>JAAEPL010000381.1 GCA_024232675.1 Planctomycetaceae bacterium | reverse complement strand
ACTCGGATCATGGGAAAGCCATGAACAAGGGGAAGGACGGGGACGCCTAGTTCTGACGGAAGTACGTAGCCCGCAAAGGCAACTCGCACCGGAGAGCCTGCCCCGCGAAGCGCTTTGGGTACGATGTTGGACCGGATCAAAGCGAGCCAACCTTCCTGCGGGAAATAGCAATCAAGGCAAAGAGCAACAAGCGACACCGTTTTCGAGATCTCTATCGATGTCTGAATGAGGCGTTGATCTATCATGCCTGGGAATCTCTCAACAAGGGAGCAGCCAGCGGGGTAGACCATGTTACCGCCGAGGCCTATGCGGAGGATCTGCAGGGCAACATTCAGCGACTGGTAGAGCGACTGAAGACAAAACGATACCGCGCCAAGTTGGTGCGGCGTGTCTACATCCCCAAGGAGAACGGAAAGCAACGCCCTCTCGGTATCCCCGCCCTGGAAGACCGGCTGGTTCAATCGGCAGTCACCAAGGTACTGACGGCAATCCATGAGCAAGACTTTCTGGAGTGCAGTTATGGATACAGAGCAGGGCGAAGCGCCCATGATGCAGTGTCAGAGCTGACCCGGGAACTTCAGTTTGGTCCTTATCACACGGTAGTAGAGGCAGATATTCGTAGCTTCTTCGGCCATATGGATCATGACTGGCTTCTCGAAATGCTGAAGCAACGCATCGACGACCGTGCATTTTTGGGATTGATCCGTAAATGGCTAAAAGCTGGAATTCTGGAGACGGATGGGGAAGTGATTCACCCGGAAACGGGCACCCCCCAAGGTGGTATTGTCTCTCCGATCCTGGCTAACGTCTATCTACACTATGCGCTCGACCTCTGGTTTGATTGCGTGGTGAAGAAATCCTGTCGAGGCAAAGCGGTATTAGTGCGCTATGCGGATGACTGGGTCTGTGCCTTTGAGCACGAATACGACGCGGAGCGGTTCTATCAAACGCTACCGGAAAGGCTAAAGAAATTTGGCCTTGAGGTAGCGGACGAGAAAACCAACAAGCTCCTATTTAGCCGCCGCTGCCTGAGGAAAGGCCAGCGATTCATCTTTGTAGGGTTTGAATTCTACTGGGAAAAGGATCGCAAGGGTCAACCTCGGATGAAAAGACGAACCGCCCCGAAGAAATTGCAAGGGGCGAGCCGTCGAATTAAGGCGTGGATCAAGAAGGCGAGACACTTATCGAAACGTGACTTTGTCAGAGGCCTCAACAGGCGCCTGACGGGTCACTATAATTACTTCGGAATAATAGGCAATGGACACTCGATCAACCGCTTCTATCTGTGGGTCATGGAATGTACGTTCAAATGGCTTAACAGGCGAGGAGGTAAACGCCAGAGTTTCACGCGTGAAACTCTGGCGAGCGGTGGATCGAGGCCTGTTCAGGAAACCGCGCATTATTGCGGGAATGCCCCGGAGGGTGTTGGTTTGATGGTTCTGTCTTGCGCGAAAGCGAGTATGACCGAGGAACCGGATGCGGTAATACCGCACGTCCGGGACTGTGTGGGGGGCGCCGGGTAACCGGCATTCCTACCGCGAGACGTGTGTGTCCCTCTTGCCGCGACCAATATTTAGATACCTCCTTATTCGGGCTGCTCGAGGTGATGCACGAGCTGAGCAACCCATTACCCGGGAGCAGGGCGCCGCCCCAAATAGGTTTGTTCGGGTAGCCTACGCGATCAGTTTGACTCAGCCAACTCACCAAACTGCTGTGAGCAAAAGTAGCGGCAGGTAGTCGGCATGCCTGGTGGCTGAAGTTTGGCTGGATCGACCGCCTGGAAGGAGCCATATTGGGCGTGTCGGCGAAAATCAGTCAGATTTCGGATACCCCAGGGCTGGACAGCGTCGTTAATATCTTTCATTTCTTGGCGGAATAAGGAAAATAGGGTGTTAATTCTTTCTATACTCGGCATATCCAGAAACCCCGGCGTCGATGCGTCTGTATCCGATAATGCCGATCGTCCTTACGCACAGCGTATAGCCGATGAAGCCTCTTCCGGCACTACATATTGTCAGTCAATAGAAAGATCGGCATGATCATCAACTTTGAAAATTCGCTGAATGGTTTTCTGGAATACCGGTGCCGCGAGCACTAATACCGTGATAATGACTATCGATAGAGTTATAGGACGTTCCCAAAGAAAACTGAGACTGTCATCATTGATCAGCAACGCCCGGCGTAAATTATCTTCCATCATGCCACCGAGAATGAAACCCAGCAGAAGCGGAGCCATTGGAAAAGTCAATAATCTTAAAACAATGGCCAAACTACAGACGGCGGCCATAATCACAATATCGACAGAATTGAACGAAACAAGATAAACGCCAGTAATTGAAAACAGCAATATCATCGGTACCAGTATCGGGCGCGGAATTATAAGCAGCTTCGAGATATAAGGTATCAGCGGAAGATTCAAAATGAGCAACACCACGTTACCGATATACATCGAGATGATGACTGACCAGAATACTTCAGGATGATCCACAAATAGCCTGGGGCCAGGTTGTATGCCATATGATATCAATGCACCCAACATGATTGCAGTCGTTCCAGAGCCGGGTATACCCAGCGTCAGGAGAGG
Source organism: Planctomycetaceae bacterium (assembly GCA_024232675.1). Lineage (GTDB taxonomy): Bacteria > Planctomycetota > Planctomycetia > Pirellulales > Pirellulaceae > CAJQPP01. Next base: position 3,126 of record JAAEPL010000381.1, on the reverse strand, counting down.
AACGAAGGATCCTGACGATGCGGCATTATTCGCAGCTTCGGGCGCTGCCAGACCTCGAAGAGAACCCTTGCCAAATTTCTGCCTGTCTTTTTCACTCGCCAAATTACGATCGACGCCATAGGCCAGGAAAGCCGCAATCGTCGCGCCTGCACCGGGTAATACGCCAACAAAAAAACCTAAAACCGACGACCGGGCGATGGGCGGTGCAATTTCTTTTACTTCCTCTTTCGTTAATTTCATACTGCCCAGTTTACTCATATCCTGCCCACCGGTTGCATCTTCCCGGTGTTCACCCCACAATACCGACATTAATGCTTCGGCGAGAGCAAAAGTCGCCATGGCCAATAAAAGAAAACTAATGCCGTCCAGCAGGTCGATAGAACCAAAGGTAAATCGCTCGACACCGGTAGCACGATCCGTGCCCACCGTGGACAACATCAGGCCAAATAAGGTCATCAATACTGCTTTGATAACCTGACCCTTACCACTAAAGGCGGCGACCGCCGATAGTCCCAGAATCATCAGTGCAAAATAATCGGCCGACTGAAAACTAAGAGACACTTCGGCAAGCATGGGAGCGGCAACCAGTAGAAAGATTGCGGATATCGTACCCCCTGTAAATGAAGCATAGGCTGCGATCGCCAACGCCTTGCCTGCCTGTCCTTTAGCTGCCAGCGGATACCCATCAAACGAAGTCACTACCGTACCCGAGCAACCGGGCGCGTTAATCAGAATCGACGAGGTGGAGCCACCGAATATTGCACCATAATAGACACCCGCCATCAGGATAATTCCGGTTGATGGCTCCAGGCCGTAGGTGATCGGAATCATCAGCGCGATGGCCGAAATAGGACCAAGTCCCGGCAACATTCCGATAAATGTACCGACAAAACAGCCTACAACAACCATAAGAAGATTGGTCGGCATAATAGCCGTCTCCAACCCAGTTAAAATACCTTCTAACACAATCGCCCCCTCAACCCGAAAACAGAATGGTAAACAAGCGGCCAGGCGCCAAATAAATATCCAGCCCCTGGGTAAGCCCACCCCAGAAAATGACTACAAATGGAACCGATACCTGGAGTAATACTCTCCAACGCGTTACGCCCAGAATTCTGAACCCACAAATGAGAAATAATATTGTGGCCAGCAAAAATCCCAACCAGTCCAGCGCAAGGCCGTAGAGCACTGTTAATCCGATGAGGAGTACAACCAGTTTCCATTCGAAGACCTGGTGCGCGTCATCTTCGCTATCCGGGTTGGCGGTAGCCAGAAGAAAAATTGCCAAACCGGCCGTCAGAATGGTAATTGCATAAGGCAATGTACGCGCGTTCATCGGTTCCAGCTCATCGCCGGGAAACAACTGGATTTCACTACCGTAGTAACCATAAAGGATAGCCAGGGCGAGAAAAAACAGGGCCCCTATACGTTCTTTAGATAACTGCATGACTAATTCCCCCCCCTGAAAAAAATCCAGTGCAGTAGCGTGGAATCGTCTTCTGCACTGGATTGTTAAATGCTTCTAAGATAATTACTTCAGGAAACCAAGCTCCCGCATCAAGTCACCAACCTGTTGTTCCTGGTCTTCAAGAAACTTGTAAAACTCGTCACCGGGCTTGTAAATATTTACCCAACCGTTACGAGAACGTACCGTTTCCCAGGCGGGTGTTGCATACATTTCACCCAATATATCGGCATAAGCTTTCGCCTTGGATTTTGACAATCCGGGCGCACCAAAAAAACCACGCCAGTTTGCAAATACGGTTGGGTTACCCAATTCGACCAAAGTCGGCACGTCTGGAACATCCTTCAGCCTTTCTGGCGCGGTGATTGCGAGTATACGCACCTGTCCGGCTTCGCTCATTGCAAGCGCCTCGCCAAGGCCGGTAGAGAGTAATTTTGCTTCACCGGACAACAGGCCGGCCATGGCTTTTCCACCGGCATCATAGGGGATATAACGAAGTTTCGTCGCGTCCAGGCCCTCTGCCTTTATCGCAGCGGCCGGCACCAGGTGATCAAGACTGCCTTTCGCCGAACCTCCTGCAAACTTCATTTTGCGTGGGTTTGCCTTGTATCCAGCAACCACATCTTTCCAGGATTTAATCGGGGAATCACTGGTAACAACAAATGCGCCGTAGTCGCCTATAATTCCCGCCACAGGCGTCAAATCCCTGAATGACTGTGGAAACACACCCGTCAGGGAACGTACCACAATCGGAGTAGAATTCACCATCAAGGTGCCTTCCGATTGCTTGGCCGTCTCTATTAAATGCGCGATCGCTTTACCACCACCACCGCCAGACATATTTTGATAAGACGCCGTTTTAACCAGACCGGACTTGGTCAGGGCTTCGCCTGTTCCACGGGCGGTACCATCCCATCCACCACCAGCACCGCCGGGTATCAGGAAATGAATCGATTCGATTTCAGCTGCCAGTCCCGGAGCTGATACCGTAGCCATTGTCAATCCGAGCCCTCCTGCCAAAGCAAGTCCGAGCAACCGGCGCCGATCAATATTTATTTTCTGGTACATGAATTGTCCTCTTGTTGTTGGAAAGCATATAAATTGGAACGTAGATTATCATACCAAGCTTTAACCCAGCTTTCATATTGTATGCGGTAACGTGACTGCCGCGGTCGCGGTTCAGCCATATTAAAGGCGTAAGATCAGATGCTAAGCCCAGTTTACCAGGGCCCGGCGTGGGAGGTGGACACCTGACTGAGGCGCATCAATCAATGATACCCGAATACCTGCTCTCCGAAAGCGGGCGTTCGTAACATTAATGTTGCATCTACCGGTTGAGGTCACCGCACTTTCCTGCTGCTGAAAAATCTAATCTGAGCGGCGGTTATCTCCAAAGGAGACACTGAGAAGTGCACCGCAGGGGGCAGCGAACGGCACACACCGGTCATCCATGATCTTGGGAATCAACTGGATAAATAGAGGACATTATGAGAATATTGACCGGACGTTCCCGGGTCGACCGTTCCCGGGTCGGACCAAGCTAACATGTTGAGTTCCCATGGGTTTCGTGTCAAGGTTGGCCTCGAGAGCCCCTTAAAAGGGGATTTTTATCGATGAAAACAGGTCTTCAAGGAGGAAGAACCATGCCGCGAGCCAATCGT
>JAAEPL010000380.1 GCA_024232675.1 Planctomycetaceae bacterium | reverse complement strand
GTCTGTCGTGAATTGCGTACCCGGAAAAACATACTTCACTTGATTTTTTTCCGGGTGCCCAACCCCGGTTGGCTGACGACAATTCGTCACCACCGTTAGAGGCGCAGTTAATGCGAGTGCGGTGAATGGCGTGTCAAAAATGTGCACTCCCATATCTCCCAATGTGCCCGTACCGAAATCGACGAACTTTCGCCAATTCCCCGGGTGATAAACCTTCGGCACAAACTCTCTCTCAGGCGCTGTCCCTAACCACAAATCCCAATTCAGGTAATCTGGTGAGGCTGCCACCGGTTGGGGTTCCTTTCCGTCGTACCCCCAATTTTTATTGGACCAAGCATGAACTTGACTGACCTTGCCAATCGCACCATCCTGGATCATTCGCACTGCGCGTTTGTAAACCGGATGCGAGTGAATCTGCGTGCCCATTTGTGTGACCAGATTTTTTTCCGCAGCGGCCAATCGCAATTGCCGACTTTCGAACACTTCATGGGTGAGCGGCTTTTGACAATACACGGGCTTACCCGCTGCGATCGCCGTCATGGCCGCCGGAGCATGTGTGTGGTCGGGGGTAGAGATAACGACCGCGTCGATGGAATCTCCAAGTTCCGAAAACATTTCCCGAAAATCCGCAAATCCGCGAGCTGAAGGGAACCTTGCTTGCGTGGATTTCAAGGTCTTGGCATCTACATCGCACAGCCCCGCCACTTCGACATTGCTATGCGATGCCACGGAATTCAGATCGGATCCTCCCATTCCGCCAACGCCGACGTGGGCAGTGCGTAATTTTTCCAGCGTCAGCGAATTGGCTCTGACACGCCGGGAGGTTGCCAGTCCCAGAGAGACTCCGCCGACCAGGGCAGAACCTGCACGTAAAAAGTTTCTGCGGTGAAGATGATAAGACATACCTGGAGCTCCATAAAAGTTATCTATGCCAACAAGATAACTGAAATCCTACCAGTTATGTTGGGTTGGTATCAGATTTTACTGCCGGCTGCCCATCTGCGCGGAAGCTTACTTGCCTTCACGCTGCAAGCTGGCATCCGCACCTGCGGAGGGCGGAGGCTTGCGGAAGATGATATTGCGCGGCGAAAAATTCATGCGGCTAAAAAACCGATCCGACCAACAAATGAGAGATGGGAATATTCATTGGCCCGTCCAAAGCTATTCCAAAACACGCAGTCCGCTTTTACGGGATCCTGTCTCGCGAGCAGTAGCGGCGGGGACGCGGAGTGCGGCTCGACCAGCACATCGCCAATCTCAATGGTGAGAAATCGGCCACGGTCGTCGACGTGAATGCCGTTTACCTGAAGGATAGCAAAGGCTCTCCAAGAAGGTGCAATGAGTGAACCGAAACTCGTCTACACGATCGCTGTAAAATCACCTCCAAGGGGGGAGCGCACGCCTGGGTAATGGCAAGCCAGTACCTGCTGGTGCAGTCCATCATGGCCCAACTGAATCGTCGATTGCTACAAGACTCTGGGGCTTAGGCGTTACTTAGGCGTTACTCAGCCATCCCCGCACCAGCTCGTCTGCATTGAGCTGCACACACCAAACCCCCAGTGCAATACAACACGCGGCGATGGCGGAGACAATAACCAATTCCGCCAAGATCAGCGAAATCATCGTGCCACGCCCGCAACCAATCTTAAACATGGTCTCCATCTCGCCTTTCCTCAAACGGATGGATAACAGGATCACCAACAGCAGCAGTAGCGTTGTGGAGAGCGAGATCAAAATTGCGTTGGCCGTAAAAAACTGTTTCACGCGGAAGACCAAATCCATCAACTCCTCCACCACCACGATCGGCTCGGACATTTGGGCCGTAGCATCATCTCGCAGGTAGCGTCCTAACAGGAGTGCTTCCGCTTTTTCATCGTCGGGTACGACGATCAAGGCCGTCACGGGAAACTCGTCAGTGCTGCCATGAAAATGAAACGAGCCGATATTATCGTCCGTAATTTCCAGGTAAGGACGCACGGATGGAGCGGCCGTTAGCGTCCCGTCGCCTGCATCGTTTTCCAGCAAATCACCGGACTCTAAATTTTCAGCCTCGGTGTGTCCGTGGATTAAACCCTCAATCACCCACGAAGTTTTGATGTCGACAAAAATCACATCGTCGTCAGGGGTGTTGGTCGGCTCAAGGATCCCGTTAACACGCATCTTCAGCGGTTCCGGACCAGCAAACGCAAAGACGTTTTCCGGATCCGTCAACAATTGATCGCCCGGTTTCAAGCCCAACGACTTCGCAGCCTCGCTCCCCAATACGCAATCGCCGATCCGCACCAAACCATCCCCGGAAGCCAAGCCGATATCGCGAAATTCAAAGTAATCCAAACTTGTCCCAACCACGGGGACCTTACGCGCAGTGACACGCACGTGAACGGGAATAACCGTGCCTCGATCCGTCGATGTCAATCGCTCGCCAAAGGGCAGAGTACCCGGAGCCTTGGTTTTAAAGTACAGCGTGTGCATCGCCAGATCCACGCGACTCCCTTTGGCACCGACAACCAATGGGGTCGCCTCTGCGCGGGCCACAATCTGCCGATTGAAACTGGATAACAGAATGGAAAGTGCGATGGGCATTAATAGCGTGAGCACAATGCAAAGCACCATTAACAACGATTTAAATCGGTGGTACAGGACGTAACGCCATGCCAACTGAAAGGCAGATCTCATGCGCCACCTCCGTTTTCTTCGATCCGGAATTGTTCAAAGTCAATCGTGCGATCGAACCCATCTAGAATATTGACGTCATGGGTCACCGCGACCAAAGTGATTTCGCCTTCCGCACATTGATCGAACAACAGCTGCAAAATGCGTTTTTTATTTCGCGGGTCCAAATTTCCGGTTGGCTCATCGGCCAGGATCAGATGCGGACGGGTCAATAAGGCCCGACAAATCGCTACTCGCTGTTGCTCCCCTTGAGACAGTCGCGTCACGCGACGATGCAACTTGTCCTCGATACCCGTGGACGCTGCCAACTCCGACACTCTTTCACGCACCGCATGATCAAGGACCAAAGATCGATTGATCCAATAAGGTAACAAGATGTTGTCGCGAACCGTCAAATACTCGACCAGCTCAAACTGTTGAAAGATGGAACCGATGGTTTGTACGCGAAAACTTCGGCGTGTGGCATCACTCATTGCCTCTACCTGTCGGCCAGCCACTTGCACGGAACCACGGTCAGGAACACAAATCCCGCTGATCAAATTCAACAGAGTCGTTTTACCGGAACCGCTGGGGCCGACCACGGCCACCTTCTCACCCACCGCAACTTCCAAGGCCTCGATTGCCAACTGGAAACCTGATTGAGCATAGGTGAATTGAAGATCGTTTAACTGAATCATGGGTGCCTAAAATATGGCGTTTAATAAAACCAGCAATCGCAGACGTGAAAATCTGAAAACGGTATCGCGGCGATCACTCACGAGGACCTCACAGCGGATCCCGCGATTCCATCTGCATAGGATACCGACCCAACTCGCACCCCACCATTGCAGAGTGAGCAGGTCGGGTTTGCTATCGGGAAACGCAGCCTCGTCTTCATGAAACCCCTAATCGGTCCAACGAAACCAATACAATGCCAAAGAAAAACTCAGCAAACCCCAAACCGCCATCGTCAAAATCTGCGGTCCCAACATCCCCAACCCAGCCCCTTCTAACATCACGGCTCGCAGGGCATCGATAAGTGGTGTTAGCGGCAGTAATTTAATGAAGGGCTGCATGACTTCCGGGAATCTTTCGTAGGAGAAGAAAATCCCACTCAATGTCCACATCGGCAACATCGTCAGGTTCATCAATCCAGAGACCGATTCTAGGGTTTTAGCCCGGGAAGCGACCAACAACCCGATACCCGAAAACTGCAGGGCTCCCAAAAGCACCAAAAAGACAATGACCACCCAACTGCCATGCACTTCGACCCCGAACGCGTAATGGGAGAAGATCACGAGCAAGATCATCTCGGGGATCATGAACACCAAACGGCTGGCCATGACCGCCATCAGAAAATCTGTCTTTCGCATGGGAGTCGCCAAAAATCTTTTCAGCAACTTGCGAATGCGCATGTCAACGATTGCATAACCAACGCCCCATAGACCGCCACCCATCAACCCCATACCGATCAGGCCAGGTACCAGGAAATCGATATAGCGGCCGCCCGTTTCGGTCATCTCCTGATTGGCAGAGACCACGGGATCCACACGCCCAGCCGCGCGCTGCAACAAATTATCCACGGTATCGCGTGCCACCACGCTTCCTGGCCGCGTCGGATCAAAGAAGTAATCCACCCGACCGCTGCCTCGATTCAGGTAGAGGTCAGATTTGCCGGTGCGCAATCGTTCCTTGCACTCAAATTCACCGTACTGTTGAAACACAATCCGTGGGTCGCCCGCCAAATCTTCTGCCAACACAGCGGCAGCCGGCGAGGCCACAGCGTCCACCGTGATGGTTTCCACCGGTTTGTTGCGAAAGGCAATTCCCAACGCCACCACCATCAGAAGTGGAAAAAAGTAGACCCAAAAGACGGCCTCCGGCTGGCGATAAAATTCCCTCAAACGGGTTAGGCTTAACTGAGCCAATGATGATTGACTAATTTTCCCCACGGCCACTCCTCGCCCTGTTAATTCCCGGATTCGGAAGTTCCACTCAGCTGACGACCGGTCAGGCTGACGAAAACATCCTCAAGACTGGCATGTCGAGTTGTCAAACTGGTCATTTGCAACTGCTGCTCGGCAAGGCGATTCATTAATTCCGTTAACACTCTGTGAGGCTGCTCGGCCGTCAAACGGATTTGGTCACCAATCGAATCCACGTGGTCTACGGTGGGCAAGCCGTTTAACCAAGGTAATTGTTGCGGAGGAATTGAGGGCCCCTCACCACGATCATTTGCTGCAGAAAACTCAATCACATGCTCGGCTCCCAAAGAGGCGATCAATTCACGCGGGGTACCCAGGGCAATGACTTGACCACGGTCAAAGACAGCCACCCGATCACACAATCGCTCGGCCTCTTCCATGTAGTGCGTCGTTAACATGATCGTCTTGCCGCGTTCCCGAAAGGATCGAATGATATCCCATAGTTCACGACGACTAGCGGGGTCCAACCCGGTGGTCGGTTCATCCAAAAACAACAAATCCGGATCACCCACGATCGCTGTCGCAACTGCCAAACGCTGTTTCTGGCCACCACTGAGTTTTTTGACCCAGCTATTCTGTTTCTCCGTCAACGAGACCTGCTCCAGACATTCCGCGACCGTTAGACCTTGCTTGTAAAAGCTGCGGAATAGGGTCAACGTCTCACGCACAGAGATCCTTTCGCTTAGCCGGGTCTCCTGAAGGGAAACGCCAATGTGCTGACGGATCTCGGAACCGGCATCACGCCAGGTTCGCCCCAGCACCTCGACGTCTCCGCTGGTGGCCGGCAGCAAGCCTTC
>JAAEPL010000379.1 GCA_024232675.1 Planctomycetaceae bacterium | reverse complement strand
GTTGCAAGATGTGGTAGGGATCGACACGATTTCGGGTGCGGGGCGGCGAGTCGCACAGAACCAGGGATCCCGCGATCGTTTGCAGGCGGCGCGAACGTTAGTGACAAATTTTTATCAGTCAATTTCATCGGATCGCAGTGAGGGCTTTGCTGAGTTTCCCGCAAACATCAAACTGGTAAATTGTGGCAATCCCGACGGAATAAAACAAAGCATGCGGAAAACGCGAAAATTGCTAAATGTCTCGATGTATCGGAAGTGGACTCCATCACGATTGGAACAGTTGCAGGTCGATCTGGATGCTTGGAAACATCTGCACGATCAAGGGCAATTAATTTTCTTACCAAACCAAGACAAAGTGACTTCGGCCAATACGCACTAGCGTGAGACCGAAGAAAACGACAAACCCAACTGAGGCGTCAGTGAACGAACCTATTCAAATCCATGAAATTGCCAAAGATGCCGGACGACTCGGGCGTGACATTGCTTCCATGCTGTCCGGCACGCTGGTTGACTTGGAAAAAGTCATTGAGCAGGTCGTGATGGCGACCATTGCAGGAGGGCACGTGCTCTTGGAGGGCGTGCCTGGGACGGCTAAAACGACGCTCTGCCGCAGTCTAGGGACCGTCTTGGGTATGGAATACCGCCGCATTCAGTTCACACCCGATTTGCTCCCTTCGGATGTGACGGGTACAAAAATTTTCAACCAAACGCGGGCCGAATTCGTACTGCAACCGGGCCCTATCTTCTGCCAGTTGCTCCTGGCGGACGAATTAAACCGTGCTCCCGCCAGAACGCAATCCGCTTTGCTGGAGGCCATGCAAGAGAGCCAGGTGACGATCGAGGGAGAAACGCTGCCGTTGCCGAGTCCGTTTATTGTATTGGCGACTCAGAATCCTGTAGAGCAGGAAGGTGTGTATCGTCTGCCAGAAGCTCAATTGGATCGATTCATGTTTCGGGTTCGGGTGGGTTACCCGCAGCGTGCTGGCGAGATTGAGTTGCTGGAGTTACAAGAAACTCCGCAGAAACCGGTGACGAAGGTATGCGGACCGGAACAGATTTTACGCATGCAAAAATTTGTAGATACGGTTCACAGTTCCAATGAACTCAAAGCATATGTGGTCGATTTGATCCGCGCCACACGCCAGCATCGTGAGGTGTTACTAGGCGCCAGTCCACGGGCTGGCATCTACATGCTCCGCGCCGCACGGGCTCGGGCATTATTGCGGGGAAATACATTTTGTACCCACGAAGACGTTCAAGCTGTGGTGCATCCAGTCTTGGAACATCGCGTTATTATGCGGCCGGAGGCTGAATTATCCGGGCGTGATATTTCCGACGTTCTGCAACAGGTTGTTAAAAGTGTTCCCGTTTTAGAGGGCTGAGGCATCGCACTTAATATCCGTTATTCGCGAGTGACTAATCCATCATGTTAACGACGCGTAGCAGTGTGCTGCTGTTGATTGCCGGGATTGCAACTTTCAAGGGATTGCTGCAACCATCGGAAGTCGTTGCGCTGATGGGCCTTACCCTATTACTTTGGCTCGCGTTTCAGTGGTTTCTAGTGCAGTGGGGGATCCGTTCACAATCCTCCATCGTGAAGAAATTGCAGCGGCAATTCGACGGCCAATCCCATGATTATTTCACGTTGTCAGTGAACCAGTCTTACCAAGTTGTTTTGCGTGGTGAGTTAGCCCGAGGGTATCGAGGGTTTCGTGTTTCGGTGCGCGACGTGTTACCCGAGGCCTGTCGCATTGTTGGAGGGTACTCGCAATTTATCTTAGACAAAGGTTCCGAGAATCAGTTTGAGTTAAGTTATTCCATTCAGCCGCAAGCTTGTGGCCAAATGGAAATTTCAGGCATCATGCTGATGATTGAAGATCCCAACGGAATGTTTCGAGGCCAAAGGTATATTCCTTTACGGCAACGCCTCACCGTGTTGCCATTTATGATTCGGCCGCAAACGACGACGTCCGTTCTGAAAACGAATAATCTGCAGCAGATTGTCGGCCATCATCGTCATAAGCGTCCTGGAATCAGTTCGGAGTTGCTGGAGATCAGGGATTACCAAGTGGGGGATCCACCTCGTTCGATTGCCTGGAAGCCGACCGCACGGTTGGGCAAATTGATGAGCTGTGAGTTTGAGTCCGTCGTGCCCATTCGTACGACTGTTTTTGCCGATCTTGCCAGCTATGAATTTATCGGACGCCCCGGGATAGCGGCTGCCGATCGTGTCATAACCTCGGTTGCCGCAGTGGCCAAATTGTTATTGGCGGATCGCGATCCGGTAGCTTGCGTTTTGGCAAGCGAAAAAGGAACCACTCGTCTGCCGGCCGGGCATGGTGAAAGACAGCTATCAAAAATCATGCATTCCTTATTAAACGCAGCGGATCCCAATCCCCGTTTGGAATACCTGCCCGATGACGCGCTCTTGCGAATTGTATTTCGCGAGGTCCACCGAAGATTTCCAGCTTTGTTACAAAAGAGGAACAGTTTTATTCCTGTGGTTCGCAGTTTATTTAAGCCGATCCGTGGGAAAAATCACCGCATCAAGTGTCGGTTGGCACCCGTGCTTGCTGAGCTATTGAATTTACCGCTGGGTTGCGAATTCCAACTCGTAAACGACTCTCAAGCGATGAGGCGGGCCTGCGAGGCCTGGGTGCAGAAATACCCACTGGTTACCACGCGAGTCGGGGCGCCGGAATTCGTGAACGAGAGTAAGTTGCGAAGTCAAACCATGCAGTTAATTTGCCAGCGGTTACTGGAGGCACGTGCTCGGGCCAAGGATAATGAACTGTTCGTTGTCGTGGGACCACTCCCGCAATCACCAGCCGACTCGGCGCGTCTGTTCCAAGTGCTGCGTGTCTGTCGTGCTGGAGGTCACCGAGTCGTATTTGTGGATGCAGGGGGGGCGGATCCGAACGCGTTTATTCAAGACGAAACTGCAATTCGTGTTCTTCAAGCGGCAAGCAGTTCCCGGCCAAGAAAAGTGAATGCGGAAGCCATGCAGCAGATGACTGGTTTGGGTGTGCGTTGCGCGACCATTGAAGATCCACGGCTCATGGAAACGGTGGCCGTCGAAATCGGGTTGCTCCGGTCGGGTAAGTTCCGCAGTCCCCAATTTGGTAGCGGTCGTCCATTAACGGAGGGGGTTTCGTGAGTTCCGTTGCCCCTAAGTCGAATAACGAACTTGGCATGTCGCTCATGTTACTGGCGTTAGCGCTTGGGTTTACTTGGCTGTTACTTGGCAGCTTTAGGTTGGGTGATGTGAGCAAATTGTTCTCATTTATAACTTTGGCGACATGTATCCTCTTCAAGCAACGTTGGGTGATTTACCTTGTGGCCGTGGCGTTCATATTTGTCGGAACGCAACGCTGGCAAGTTGGCTTAAATTTCGACGTGTCGCACATGATGCGGGTTTTTGCTTTTATGGGCTATTTGGTTTTCAGTTTGAGGTTTACGGATTGTCCCTTACGTCTGCGTTTTGACGCTGGTGTAAAAGG
>JAAEPL010000378.1 GCA_024232675.1 Planctomycetaceae bacterium | reverse complement strand
GTGGTTCGCTCAGGGCGTTCGCTATTTACAGAGCGAATCCATCGGCAGCGTGGCCTGCTCTTTGGTAGCCGCGAACTATCGCGACGAGGTGATTTCTTGTGGCCTTATCACAGGCCGCTCCATGTTGCCGCGACACGCCACCCAATCCCGACAGCGGCCTTTGGGCCCTAGCAGTTGGGCGGGTCTTTACCGCCGGAGTGTCTTGGAGGCGATTGGTCCCTTTGATGATTCCATCAGCAATGAGCTATTCGCACTCGATTTGGGCCTTAGCATTAAAGGTCTAGGGGCCGATTGCGGTGTCATCACGGATCGAGTGCTGACGCTGGCTCGTCCCGAGCTTTTGGATCTCGCAGCACGCTCGCGAACGGGGCGAGACGCGCAGCGAATGACACAACGTCACCTTTCGGCCGAGCATCAACGAATTGGCGGTTTGGTGGCCTTGGGTAGCGACTGTCTAACCAATCTTTGGAGACCCAGTCGTTGGCAACAGCTTGCCGGCCGCCTCGGAGCCCGGAATAAGCAGGCCGCAGATCGTGCCTTCAGTCGTCGCTTGGCGATCACAAAACACGAGCTATCAGCGGTCTCGCCGATAGAAAAACGCGGTCGACGAGCCGCCTAAAAAGGCCTTCGATCCTAATAAAACCACGCAGATAGCCTCGCTAGGTCAGCGGACCCAGCGGGGCGTCGTGCTTTGTCAGGTCAGCGGTTTGCCAGCAACCGCTCCCCATTCCCGCCACAAACCAGTCAAAACCGTTCAACCGGGGCTGGTTTCTGTGACAAGAAGAATCATCCGCCGGTTACAAAACGCTGTGGTATAATTTCGCCACTAACCTATCCCGCATCCCTCTTCCCGGAGTGATTTCCCCGTGTACTTTCGAATGGCCAAGCGAATGATGCTTGAAACAGACAAGCGTCTGTTGTGGAAGCTGTTTTGGAATATGGGCGTCAAAGGCCTGCGAAGCGTCCAATTGCACAAACGTCGATTGAAGCGTGGCGAGTTTTTCCCCCCGTATCTTTACATATCGATTATCAACAGCTGCAATCTCCGTTGCCAAGGTTGCTGGGTCGATGTGGCCCACAAGCAAAATCGCATTGAAGTCGACGCGCTCAATCGAATGATCAACGAGGCCAAGGAAGTTGGGAACTCCTTCTTTGGTCTGTTGGGTGGAGAGCCCCTTATGCACAAAGGGCTTTTTGATGTTTTGGAAGCACATCCGGACGCCTATTTTCAAGTGTTTACCAACGGACATTTTATTACCGATGAGGTTGCCAAGCGATTTCGTAAATTAGGCAACGTCACGCCGTTGATCAGCGTCGAAGGATCCGAGGTCGTCAGTGACCAGCGGCGCGGGAAAGCGGGTGTCTTGAATGCCACCATGCAGGGCCTGCAAAACTGTTTGAATAACAAAGTGATGACTGGCGTTTGTACCAGTCTATGCCAAACGAATTATGAAGACCTTTTGACGGAAGCTTGGGTCGATCGGTTAATTGACATGGGAGTGATGTACACGTGGTATCACATCTATCGCCCGGTCGGACCCGAACCCTGTCCAGATTTAGCGCTGACCCCGGAACAACAGCGGGCAGCTCGTCAGTTCGTTGTCGACATGCGTTGCAAGAAACCGATCATCGTGATCGATGCGTATTACGATGCTGATGGAAATGCACTGTGCCCTGCGGCAACCGGTTTTACCCACCACATAAATCCATGGGGCGATATCGAGCCATGTCCCATTATTCAATTTGCCACCGATTCGATTCACGATGAAAAGCCGTTAGTGGAAACGTTTAATAACTCGGAGTTCCTCACCGATTTCCGAGCAGTAGCCGCTTCGGCAACGCGTGGCTGCATCGCTTTGGAAAGGCCGGACTTGATTCAGAAACTGGTCCAGGCACACGACGCCAAAGATTCGACAGCCCGTCATACAGCTATCACAGAATTGCAGGCGGCCGGCCATCACCCCTCACAGTATTCGCCTGATTTAGTACCAGTCCCCGAGCGTAGTTGGGCGTATCGAATTGCCAAGAAAATTGCATTTCACGACTATGGTGTCTACCAAACGCATTTCGATCCTGCCAGCTGGCAAGACCCGAGGCTGTCGTCAGATGCTCCCAAACCCAATCCAGAAGAGCCGAATCTTTATCAAATAGGGCAGTAGGTAAGCATCAAGGTCACCTTGGGCCGTTTGTTTGGAATTGCCTATCGATGCTTGTTTCGTGCAACTGCCGGTTTACTGTAGAAGCGTTATTGGATGGTTTAAGAGGAACGACATGAGCCGAAATTCGCATCTTCAAAAACACTTATGCTTGGCCGTGACCATGGTCACCATACTTTTTGGAATCGTCACGGATGCGGCCGGTCAAACGGCGACACGGCCGAAACGCAAAAAGCAACGGGTTATGACCGGGGTACGCTTTGAAGGAAAAACGTCTACGGTCAGCATGGTTATTAAAGGGGGCCCTGCTGCCAAAGCGGGTGTGAAAGTCGGAGACGAGATTCTCTCGGTCGGCGAGAAATATATTATTCAGCCAGATGATTTATTGGATGCCATCGAAAATAAACGTAGTGGGGATGTCGTTAAATTAGAGATCAAACGGAAGAACCAATTTATGTTCTTCAATCTCAAGTTGATCGAAGCGGTCAAGGGCAACGTAGAAATTAATGCCGATGGCAGTGTCACGGACCTCGACGAACCCGGCATTCTTGATGAATTGGCGCCGGAATTAACAGTCAACGAATGGAGCGGTATTTCGGAAGGCATTTCGGCGCGTCTGGAATCCAATCGCGGTAAAGTTATCTGCTTGTTACTATTTCAGGCCGACTGTGAATGGACACAAAATGTTGGCTTGCCGGACTTAAAGGCGATTCAGGACAAATTTAAGGACGATCCCGAGGTTTTGCTACTGGCCATCCATACGCCTTTTCGCAACTACGACGAAAACACCTTTAGCAACGCACTCCAACTCGTGGAGAAGTTTGAGGTGGACGTGCCGGTCGGCCATGATGGCAGTGCCAACAAGCGAACGGTGACCTATGACGCATTTAATGCTTATGGAACACCCTGGTTTGTGGTGGTGGATAAGCAAGGAGTGGTGCGTTTCAACGACATCACTTTACCGTTGGCGGATGCGACCAAGCTTTTCCGAAAGCTTAAGCGGTAAGAAGCACCGACGGAAACCAAGCAGCCTATTTTAGAGATCCAGTTGGTCGAGTTGATCGACTAGGTGATCCAAGGCGTCGCGCTGGCGGTTGCGTTTGTGGTTTGGCTGCCGCTTATCGAGGCCTTGCATGCCAACGATTTCTCGACCGGCGATCGCTAATTGCTGGTCTCGCTCGTCAGCGGCCACCTGAACGGCCGAACGCCCTTTGTCCGGAGCTCCGAATAACTGGGAGAGGTCAATTTTAAGGCTGGTTCCTAGCTCGGCGGATCCCGCGATCACCGGCGTTTTATGTTGCGGGAAGATAATCGCGTTTTCGGGGCAAACGCGACTGCAAGCCGGGCAGCCTTTTCGACAGTTATCGGGTTGTTCCACAAGAATCGTATCGATTCGATCTACTCCGTAGACGCCGAACAAACAAAAATCGATACACTCCAAGCAATTGGTGCAGCGACTGTAGTCAATGACCGGGTACCAGCGGCGCGGGGCGCGCTCATCAATGCGGGTAACATTACCTTCTTCGGTACCTGAGTTTTCGGTCGCTTCGATTTGCTCGTTGACTTCCGAGGTGGGTTCCAAACCCGATCCGTCTCGGGCCAAACTGGTGGAATTGGTGGGCTTCTCGAATCGTTGGGTTGCAGAAGTATCCATCTGCGCCCCACCGAGTCCCAAGCTAACCACATCGACGCTAAGTTCGGCCAAGATTCTTTTGGCCTCGGCGATGTAATCTTGGGATCGATTCGTCGTTTTCAGGTCGAAGCAGTAGATGCGGCGATTCGGAATATCGCGATGCTCGATGACTCTTTGTTTTTCGACCTCTTCGAGTTCTTCCTCTTCTTCTTCCTCATCCTCTTCGTCTTCATTGACGAGCAGTGTGGTGCCCACGTGGCCGGCAATGTGATTGCGATCAAGAATCCAATGTGCTGCTCGCTCGAACATCCAGGAACAAACAATCATGTCACCGCTGATCCCTTTGAAGGCCAGCATGCCTGTGCTGTCTGCTTTAAGATCATAGAGGTGGGGTGTTACGGTAACATCGAAACCGGGTTCGAACATCAGGCCGGCGATGATTTCCTCTTCCAAGCGTCGCTTGGAGGGATTACTGCTTTGACCTTGCGAGACGATTACAGAGATGCGTTTGGCCATTCGGAGATCGTATCTTAGGGGAACTTGAAAAGCGTTTATATTAACAAAAACGAGCGGCTCTCGCCGCTTTTTTATAGCAAGCTATCGACCGCGAATTTTCCGAGGTTTTTTATCATCCGGTGACGGTAGAGCAGGGAGGTCGGGTCGAACTAATGATTCATTTGGCCCTTGATGGTGCGTTGAGTTTTATCCCACACATCATCCAATAAATCCACATATTGGCTTGCCGTCAAAAATTCGGGGGCATCGCAAGTCATTTCGAAAAGCCAGCCACCGTCATATTTGTCGACATTGATGGCGGAGGGGTCTTCCATCAATTTTTCGTTGAACTGCGATAATTGACCGGGGGCGGGTGCGTACAGAGCGCTCTCCGCTTTTTTACTCTCGATGGACCCAATTTCTTGTCGCATAGCTAGTCGGGCCGGCGCTTCGACTAACCAATCGAGGAAATAAACGTCCTGCAACAAGCGAACCGCGTAAGCCGTAAAGCCGAACCGGTATGTGCCTTCACCGATATGTTGCGACCACATATGATTGTCGGCGTAGTTTCGATCATCGGGGAATTCAGCCGAGAATTCACCCATCATAAAGATTGAGTCAGGCATGAAATTGTTTAGGTATAGCGAATGCCTTGGTGACTTGCTTCAAAGAAAATGGGTAACAACGCATCCACTCGCAACAAGCCTTGGCGGGTGAGTTCGATCCGATCTTCATGCACAACGGCATAGCCGTCATCGACATGTTGTTGCCATGCCGCAGGCCATGTTTCGACGATGTCCTGTTGGAATTTAGTGCGAAAATAGTTGCGATCGAGATAACCTTTCTTTAACAAAAGAATCATCTCGCGGATCAGCAACTGAGTATGGGTGGGTTTTAAGGCGCGGCCTAAAGGTAGAGTCTGGTGCTCCAACAAATCAGATTTATAAACATTGATATCTGGTTTGTTTTGGTAATGCACACCCGAGATGTGTCCAAAACTGGCGACTCCCGTTGCCAAAAGATCGGAGCCTTGCCAGAGGTTGTCACGGTAACTGAAATTGACTTTGGCGGGGTCTTTAACCAACGTGTAGCCACTGCTGATGTGATAGCCGGCAGCGATAAGGGTATCGTAGGCGTAATTTAACCAGTCCCTTTTCGTTGCCCAGTCGGCGACGGGTGTTTCGATTTTCTCACCCAGAATGTCTTTTGAATAAACCGTATTAAACGGCAGCTCCATCTGATAGATCGTCACGCTATCGGGAGACAGTTCGATGGTTTTGGCGATGTTTAATTTCCAATTGTCCCATGTCTCGCCGACCATCCCCGAAATCAGGTCGATATTGACGTTGTGGAAATCGGCTGCCTGAATCCAGTCCCATGCCCGGTAAACCTCTTTGGAGAGGTGCGCCCGACCGTTTTCTTCAAGAATGGCGTCCGTGAAATTTTCCACGCCTAAGCT
>JAAEPL010000377.1 GCA_024232675.1 Planctomycetaceae bacterium | reverse complement strand
ATATCGACGCCTCCCTGTGACTGATTCTGCTCGTGATTTAGGTAAGCCAATGGTTGCGGATCTGATTCCGGCCTCTCAAAGACTGGGCAGCGAAAAGGTGCCAGGGCTTCCATGGTCACAATCCACGGCGAGATCGTTGTTGCAAACGACTTCGCCAAAAACGGTCCCAGTGGTTGGTACTCCCATTTTTGCAAATCTCTGGCTGACCAATCGTTGACCAGGCACATGCCGAAAAGGTGCTCTTCGGCTTCGGTAATGGGAATAGCCTCACCGAGGGCATTGCCAGTACCGACAAAAAACCCGACCTCCATTTCGTAGTCCAGCATTTTGCAAGCGTTTCGCGTCGGTGCCCCTCCCTCTTCCGCAGGTGCCAATTGACCGACGGGGCGGCGTACGTCTTGCCCGCTCATAATGATGCTGCTGGCTCTCCCGTGATAGCCAATGGGAATATGCTTGTAGTTGGGAAGCAAGGGATTGTTGGGGCGGAACATGCTGCCCACATTGGTTGCATGAAATACGGACGCGTAGAAGTCCGTGTAATCGCGAATGTCGGTTGGGAGCGTGTAAGCGACATTGCTTTGGGGAATCAAGGCAGAGTCGCGTAACTCTTTATTGCCCTGCAACTCGTCGCAAGATTGACTTAGTAATTCACTAATTCGGTGACGAACCGCAATGCGATCCGCTACGGGAGCTTCCATCAGACCTGCCAAGTTGTGACCGTCGATATACTCTTGGAGTTCCTCGGCAAACAACGATTTGCAGCATGATAAATCCAGTACTTGGTCTCCAATACCGACGCCGATTCCATGGAATTCAGTTTCCGTGTGGAACAGGCAGTAGGGCAAGTTTTGAATCGGAAAATCACTACCGTCAACGTTTGCAGATTCAACCCATGATTTGAGGTCGACGGAATGGGTGTGGTCGATCGGTCGCATAATCGTTCTATCTAATCTGAATGTGAGTTTTGAGTTTGAGCATTGCCAGGTAGGCTGACGAGCGAATTCCGAATCAGCCTGCCGGGCCGACTGAATTGAGCGTCTTTCGTCTTCATTAGACCGTTTTTGCGGCAGCCGCCAACCAGTCTAGGTTTGCCAAATCGTCGATTGGCTCGACAAAAGAGCAAGAACCAAAGGAGATTGCGAATTCTTGACGCACCTTCGTCACTTCAGGCATAGCGAGCGTGTTATCGCGAAATTTGATTTGATGATCGTTAAATACAAATTCACTCGGGTCTCGGCATTCGAGCAACGCGGTTATTGGTTCGAGGGACCAGTTTTTTTGTTTTGCGAAACAGGCCGCCAGAAAAACATTGATGAAACCATGCATCACCGCGCGGGGAGAATCGGGCTCGTAAGTTAACGCGAATTCCGCAGGTAATGGATGGTGCAAGCCGGCAGTGGCCTTGAATCCGAGGTCACTTGCTGCGCACTGTACGATGAAGTTGGCTACTCGCTCGGCATCCGGGATTAGATTCGCGGTGACGCCGCCCGTGCGAATTTTGGCAAACGTACGCTCCCGGCCTCTGGCCGCGAGTTGAGCGATGCTGTGATTGGGATCTTGATGCGGAATTTCGAGGAAGGCAAAAAGCGAATCGGGAAGTTGCTCGCAGGTCGGTTGTATCAGTTCCGCCCGAGGCAGTTTCCCCTCGATCGTGTCAACGCTCGCGAAATCACTGGTTTGGTTAAATTGCTGGATCGCGTCCAAGGCCTTTGAGAAAGCGGATTCCGCAGCATCCACGGGAGGGATCAGGGCGCTAATTAACCACTTCCCCGCGTTTCCACGATCCTGAATGGTCTCTCCATAGACTTGCGTCAGTGTTTCTAGCTTGGTGGCTGGCACGATCAATCGGGACAGCATCCAACTATTCTCGTGAGTGGTATAAGCACGGTAGTTTTCCACCACCGCGGGAAGCGATAGCCCTGCAGGTGGAAATAACCCAGCGTAATCGACGATGTTCTGCAGTAATTGCCGCATGGCAGTCATGTAATTTCCTCGGGAGTTGAATGCTCTCAAGAGTTTAGCAAATTGACCGCCAGAAAATCGCCAGAAAGGCTCTAAAAATTCAAGACAAAAGCCCTACCGAGAGTGTGGCCCAACGCCGCCTTCCCCCCGGCCTTTTCGGTCGGCATCACCAGTTGAAGCCATAGTCACCACCGTTGTCCCCAAACTAACAATTCGGGGGAGGGTCAGGAGGGCCCTATTTCTTGCCGGAGCGAGGCCGCATTCGGCCCGCGGCGGCTGTTTGGGAAGGTTTAGGTGCTGCCAGGACTGCAGACACTACGCCGAGGCCGCAGCGTTTGATCGCAGTCCTTCGTTCCAAGGATCTAGGTCTTCAAACATTGCACCCGGGTTGCCTTCGAAGACCTTACCTACGAGTAAGTCGGTGAGATTCTCAGCGTATTGGGGATGTTCTTTCATGAAGCTGCCAAAACTGAAGTCCTT
>JAAEPL010000376.1 GCA_024232675.1 Planctomycetaceae bacterium | reverse complement strand
TTGTCATTTCCTTGACACACAACAATAACACCCGGCAAACATTTCTCCACGACAAAAATTCTTAACGACAAATTCAGGGACTTATTTGCGGGCCTCGCAGACTGTTGTGGCGATCGGCGAAAGTTTGCGGTCAAACGCAGCGCGCAGGGGTTGCTCAAATTGCAGTTGGGCAACGGGAAACATTACCTATTCGGTAAACTCACTCGCCTAAAACGTAAGCGAATATCAGAGGCGCTACGATGGAGGCATCCGAATGGATCATAAAGCGAGGCGAATCCACATCCAGTTTGTACCAAGTGATCTTCTCGTTGGGCACGGCACCTGAATAGGAACCATAGGACGTGGTCGAGTCGGATATTTGAGCGAAGTATTGCCACAAGCGAACATCCTTTTGCAGGTCCTGTAGGATGAGTGGCACGGCGCAAATCGCAAAATCTCCGGCGATACCACCACCGATCTGGAAAAAACCAATCCCTTTTTCGCCTTGATCGTTAGCTTGGTACCACTGCACTAATCGCTCCATTTGTTCGGTGCCGGTGCAGATAGCCGAATGGGATGAAATGGTGCCGTCAATCACTCGGGCAGCAAAGATATTTCCAATCGTGGAATCCTCAAAGCCGGGGGAGAATACAGGGATTCCCTTTTTCCAAGCCGCGTATAACCAAGAATCTTCGCGGGGAATTTGAAAGTACTGATCGATCGTGCCTGCTTCAAACAGACGATAGAAAATCTCATAGGGGAAAAGACTCTGTCCATTTTCGGCCAGCTCTTGGCAAATCTTCACGAAGTGTGCTTCGACGTTGCGAAAAACGTTCTCAGGGATGCAGGTGTCAGTCACGCGATTGAATCCTCGATCGCGGAGTTCTTTCTCATCCGTGGGAGAGAGGTCTCGATAGTTGGGTACGAGAGCGTATTCATCGTGGGCGACTAGGTTGTAGATGTCCTCTTCCAAGTTGGCCGCCGTGCAAGAAATCGCCTGAACCTTGTCCTGCCGAATCATTTCGGCCAAGGAAACGCCTAGCTCGGCGGTACTCATCGCGCCGGCTAGTGACACGAGCATGCGTCCTCCGCCCTCGATGAATTCGCGGTAACTGCCGGCGGCAGCCAGGGTCTCGCGGGCGTTGAAGTGGCGAAAATGACGTTCCATCCACTTAGAAATGGGCTGATTTTGAAAGTTCATGGGTAAACAGCCCAAAACGGCCAGAATTGCGAAACTTTGACGCATTGAGATGCGTACGTTTATTTGCCGAGTTTATCGGATCCAGAAATGCGGGGAAGGGCAGAGCCTGGTGCTGGCCCTGAAGAGTTATGAGGACCGCAGGTTCCGCTGGTGGTATCGAATGCCTGATTTTCATAGACTTCTGGCTAAGGCATATGTAGTCAGCGAGCTGACGACTAGATTCATTTAAGGAGTAGCAAATTCATGCACAAGAAATTTTCCGTGGCGCTGGCCGCGATGTTAACCGCTTTATTGTTTTGGGGGCCTGTAGACGCGCAATCCGCTAAGGATAAGCAGGCTGCGGAGATTGCATTCGAGATTCGCATGGACCAACTACGCGAAACGCCGATGTACGACATGCTACAAGGCGCTGCTGAGAGCCAATCGGGTGTGCTGCCGTCTTCGGTTAACGGTGATGTCGATAAAGTCAAACGCATTTGGGGTGCCGTACAACTGCCTGAAAAAATGGCGGACATCGAAGCCGGGCAAGCGAACCAAAATCTACCAATGGAGATGTTCATTCGCATCGAAATGGAAGATGCAGCTGCGGCCACCAAGATGGTCACTGAGCTGGCAGCGGATTCCGACGAAGTAACGAAAGATGGAAAGACCTTTTACACTCCTAAAAACGGCCCCTCTAATCTGATGGCCCGAAAGGTCGATGACACGACCATCGAGGTCGCCACCAGTCAATATTTGGAAGCCGGTACAGGGAAAGAGCTCTTTTCTTCCGGTCTGACCAAAGCCTGGGGCGCGTTTGGCGATGAGCCTATCCGCATTGCGATCGACCTGGATAATGCACGTCCTTTGGTCGACGAAGGGCTTGGCATGGCAAAGGAACAGATGGATCCGATGATGCACGGAATGATCGACATGGTGAACAAAATGGACAATGTACGGATCACCATGGACCTCAAAGATGGGGGTAATTTGTTGACCCTCGGGATGACCAGTTCCGATGACGATACTGCCGAAGAGCTTCGCTCGGGAATCGACGGTCTATTGGGAATGGCCAAAATGATGGGTGGCAGCCAAGTGGAGCAGTTGCGTCAGTTGGATGGTGGGCTTGCCGACGTGGCGTCCGCTTTGTTGAAATCCCTGAAGGCTGACCGTGAGGGCGATGACGTACAAATTGTGATTCCGAAGCCCAAGGGATTTGATGATGCGTTGCAGTCGATGATGTCATTTAGTGGTGCTGGTGGCGGGGACTTCTAAAACCTCTGCCTTCCACAGTCGATATAATCATGAGGCTCCCCAAAGAAAATTTGGGGAGCCTTTTTTTTATCTGTTCCCTGTTGCCTTTCCACCACAAAAATGTTCGCCAGCAGGACAGGGTGAGAGGCGTGTTGCCTTTAAACAACTTGCCGATGGGGGCGAAAACCCTAAAACCCCGTGTTTCCGCGGGGATGCAGGGGAATTTGCCGAATTGGCATCCTGCTTGCTCTGTAGCACGGTATCCCGCGAGGGAGCAGGCCGTTTGTTTTCATTTAAGGAATAGAATCGCGATGCACGCAACACAACTGGCAGAAATTGGTGGCTGGCTTTCCGTTAGTTCCGATCTCTTCATTCGGGAAGGTCAACACGCCAGCCTCAAATCCGCCATGCGTTACTGGGCAGCATCCAAATGTCGATTACAGCGCTGGCAAGCGGCGTTGAAGGTCTTTGAAAACGACTTCGCAAACCCTAGCGAGATGCATGATCCATGGCACGCGGTTGAAACCGTGGTCCAAGAAATTTTTGTTTCGGAGGTGCTGACACGAACCCTAACTGCGATTCTGGTGCAACACGATCGCGCGTCAGAAAACCATGAATTGCAATCGATTGGGCACAGTGTTTTTATCGGGCACCTGGAAGCTCGAAACCGTGCTTTGCGACTGCTATTGAAAAATCGGTCCAGCAATCAAGCGGCCTTCGATCGCATGGATGAAATGCGACGTAGAATGGAGCGTTGGATCGATCTATTGCTCAGTCGCGTTACCGATTTGGAAGTGGCCATTCAATTCGGTTTTGATGAAAACCGGATTCGTGATTTTGCTGCCGATCGCACCTTGGAAAATGACGAACAACTTCAGCAGGCTCGAAAGCTCTTGCTGGCTTCTTTATCAGCCAGCCTTAAGCGAGGGGTGAAGAGTTGGACCGCCAATCCGGATTTGAATCGGGAAATCGCTGCGGGGGTCCTCGCCTGCGTCCCAAACGATCGATTCGATTCCATTGGACTTCCTAAATCGATCACGTTGATGCAGATGGAGCAAGTGCATAACGATACCCACGAAATGGTTGCCAACCTTATCGACAATGAAGATCGATTCGCTATGGGGTGTTAAGTCGCTTCGTCGTTGGAGAATTCTCGGGCTGCCAACAGCAGTCCATGCGTATAAGGGGCTGTAGGCAGGTCCGTGAATTGGATGTTTTGAAATCCGGTGTTTTCGAGCATGTTTTGCAACTCGATGACCGGCAGCAGACCATGTCCCGTGCCTATCAATAGTTGCAAAGCGAATAAATCGCATGTCATTTGCCCGCGTTCCTGGCCCGGGAAAATATCGATGATAGCCACTTCTCCACCCGGTTTGAGTGTTCGCATGGCGGTGGTTAGGATGCGCTGTCGCAGTTCGGGTGACCACAAATGAATTTGATCGGCGATCACGACAAGATCGAAATGCTCGTTATGTCCTGGGAAGACTAATTCGGAGGATTCCGTCATCTCGACACGGTCTTTCAGCTCCAAACTGTCAACAGTAGCACGTGCCCTGGTTAAACCGACTGAGTCATCTACCAAATGAATTTGGCTTTGCGGGTCGTGGTGTGCGATGGCCATGCTGTAAACGGCTGAGCCGCACCCCAGATCCAGTATCTTGAGGTCGGTGCGTTCTGTACCAATGCCCAAGGCCTCCGTTAATTTCATGGCCGCTCCGGTCGCTGCCCATTGAATTTGAGCATGCACTGCGCGGAATTGCTCGTAGCGTTTTCTCAATTGCTGTTCGTGATCGGCTTGCGGGTTTTTGTCTTCTTCTGCAGGGACTCGCAGGGCGGATTCGAGGGCCGTCCATTGATCGAACATGATGGCCCACAACGAACGGGGCGTCAGACGCCCGGCCTGAGAGAGTGCGTAATGCTCGCCAAATTGTTCGACCATGCCGCTTTGAATCAAAACATCAAGCAGCGTTGCCGTCCCAGAGGGAACCGTTCCGCAGGATTCTGTGATCTCTTCGAGGGTCTTTTGCCCCTCTGATAATGATTCCACAAATCCGAGGCGGAGTGCTGTGTTAATCGCTGCCGTTTTGGCGGGCTGAGAGATCATTTCAAAGAAACGTTCGATTGTACGAATTTGGCTATCGGACATGATTTTTTTAACCAGATAAGTTCATCTTCGGGACTGTTTTACTTTCCAGATTTAAGCGTCTGATTTAGACTGAGGACGCAAAGAATTTCCAGGAAAGCGAGTTGGTATGAGATATCGAAACAGAAATCAGGTTTTTATCAAGTCCCGTTTGGCGGTTGCCGCCGTTCTGGTGCTTTTGTCGAGCTCGTCGGCATGGGCCCAATCCAAAGGGAAAAACCAATCGCCCCTTAATACCGATTCATTTCAACTAGCAGACGGCTTCCAGGCGGAATTGGTTTATGAAGTGGAAGAGCCATACGGTTCCTGGGTCAGTATCACAACCTCGCCCATGGGGCTGATTACCAGCGATCAATATGGAAAGCTATACCAGGTCACTCCCGGTGACACGCCGGAAGAGACCGTTGTAAAGCCGATCCCGGTCGAAATGGGCCATGCCCAAGGTCTGTTATGGGCTTTTGACAGTCTCTATGTAATGGCTCATGCCCGTGGAAAAGAGACGCCTGCGGGTCTGTATCGGGTCACGGATTCCAATGCTGACGGTGAGTTGGATAACGTTGAATTATTGCGCAAAATCGACGGCGGAGGAGAGCATGGTCCGCACGCCATTGTTTTGTCACCGGATAAAAAATCACTATACGTTTGCGCCGGGAATCATACCCGCCTGACAGACCTTCAAACCTCAGCGGTGCCTCGTACTTGGCGCGAGGACAATTTGTTGCCGCGAATGTGGGATCCCGGCGGGCACGCGGTGGGAATCATGGCGCCTGGAGGCTGGGTCTGTAAGACAGATCCAGAGGGGAAAAGCTGGGAATTAATCAGCATCGGTTTTCGCAATCAATACGATATCGCGTTCAACGAACAGGGCGATTTGTTTACCTACGACGCTGATATGGAATGGGATATTGGTACGCCCTGGTATCGACCTACTCGCGTGTGCCATGTGACTCCGGGCAGTGAATTTGGTTGGCGGGGTGGGGATGCTAAATGGCCCACCTATTATCCCGATGGTCTACCGGCAGTAATCGACATCGGTCCTGGGTCACCCACGGGGATTGTGTTTGGCACCGGGGCTGATTTTCCCCAAGCGTATGAGCAGGCATTGTTTATCGCGGATTGGAGTTTTGGATTTATCTATGCGATTCATCTGAAGCCCGAAGGTGGTTCTTACACCGCCGAAAAGGAGCTGTTTTGTTCCGCACCCGCGCTGCAAGTGACTGATATGGTGGTGCATGACGGTGACTTGTATTTCGCCATCGGAGGACGCCGTACGCAATCAGCTTTGTTTCGTATCAAAGCCAAACCGGGCGTGGGCGAGGGGGAAACCGCGATAGCCCAAAGTGAATCGCTGCATGAACTGCGGCGCGATATCGAAGCGGGTGATACCGTTGGTAAACTCGATAATGATGCTGACCGTATCCGATGGATATGGGAGCAGCTGGGCACACCAGATCGCCATGTTCGTTACGCCGCCCGACTGCAGTTGGAAAAGTATCCCTTGGAAATTTGGCAGGAGCAGGCGTTCGCAGAAAAGGATCCTCAGGTTGCTTTGGAGTCTCTGTTGGCACTCTGTCGCCATGCGGACGCCAGTGCCTCTCTGCAAGCCAAGGTCGTGGATGCCATCGAGCAGAATATGGAGTGGGAGAACTTGGATCACATGCAAAAGTTGCATTTGTTGCGAGTGTGTGGGTTGTTGCTAATGCGACTCAATGGTGGCGACGACAACGTGGCCGCCAAGCAGCGTTTGGCTGAAAAATTCACGGCCTTATACCCTGCCGATTCTGTAGAAATCAATCGCGAACTGTGCCGCCTGTTGGTGGCTTGTGAGGCCGATGATGTGGTCGCGAAAACAATGGACCTGATTGATTCGTCCGGAACTCAGGAAGAACAGATTCATTACGTGATGTGTTTGCGTGCCGCCAAACCGGGCTGGACGCCAGCGCTGCAAAGACGCTTTTTGGAGTGGTTTGTTAAATCGGCTGTCTTTCAGGGGGGGCGTTCTTTTGCCGGTTACCTGAAAAACGCCCGTGACGAATTCCTCGCTACGCTTTCGGATTCGGAGAAAGTAGCATTGAAAGACTTGATAGAAATGGAAATGTCCGAGCAGGATCCCTATGCCGAATTAAAATCGCGACCGCTGGTGAAAAACTGGCAGGTCGACGAGCTATTGCCGATCGTCGAAGCAACGGATTTTTCACAGCGAAATTTGGAAAATGGTAAACGCATTTTCTCGATGGCTCAGTGTTACAAGTGTCATCAATTCGCCGGGAGCGGAGGCATTGTCGGGCCGGATCTAACCGGACTTTCCCGTCGTTACACGAACCAGTATTTGCTGGAGACGTTAATCGACCCCAACAAGGAGATTTCCAGTCAGTACCAAGCCACGCTGTTTGAGCTGGAAGACGGCCGTATGATCACGGGTCGGGTCGCCAACCTGAATAACAACAAATACATGGTGCAGGAAGATATGATCACGCCCGGCAAATTAACGAACGTGGATCGGGATGCCATCATGTCCAGTAAGCCAAGTTCCGTCTCTCCGATGCCAGAAGATCTACTGGATTCCTTTACCCAAGACGAGATCTTGGATTTACTGGCCTATTTGCGATCGGCCGATCAATAGGTTGCGTTAGTGCGGTACTGATTTTTGCGGTCCGTTGGCTCCCATGAACTGGGAGCCGCGGGCGAAGCACCTAGGCGTGATCGGTCGGCGATCTAGTTAGCTCTTAATTTGCCAAAGACCATACGTCCAGCACTTGTTTGCAGCATGCTGGTGACCGTGATTTGAGCCGGTTCGCCAATGTAGGAGCGGCCATCTTCGACCACGACCATGGTGCCATCGTCGAGGTAGCCGATTCCCTGACCTGCTTCCTCACCCGCCTTAACAATTTTGACGGCAATCGTCTCGCCCGGCAGAAAAACGGGTTTGATGGAATTGGCTATTTCATTCAGGTTGATGACTTTCACATTTTGCAATTTGGCGACCTTGTTCAAATTGAAATCGCCTGTCACAACTTTTCCATCAAGGTGCTTGGCTAAGATCAGCAATTTGCTGTCCACCGGTTCGCCTTCCATTTCAGGCAATTCGCGTTCAAAGATTTTGAGATCGATTTCACTGTTGTTGCGTAGGCGATTCATCACATCCAAGCCTCGACGCCCACGGGCACGACGCAGTTTATCACTGCTATCGGCGATGTTTTGGAGTTCTGACAAAACAAAGTTGGGCATGACCAGTGGATTGTCGATGACGCCGGTTTCAACGATGTCAGCGATGCGACCATCAATGATCACACTGGTGTCAAGAATGTAGGGTTTGATCCCTTTTGCTTCCTTACTAAATTCCACATAGGGGATGATGAAACGGAAGTCATCCTTGGTCTGCCAAAGCACGCTAATGCAAAAGTAGCAGATGACTAAGCCTGAAAGTGTCAAGCTAACCGAGCGAACGAGTTCTGGTGAAATCGCGCCCGTTGAAGGTCTGAAATTAGTCGCGTATTCGTCGAAGAAAGGTGCCAATGCAAGGCTAACAATGTAGGTCAGGAACAGCCCGATGAGGATTCCAAAGTAAAGACTCGAGATGACATCGATTCTTTTGCGTTTGAACGAAACGTCTAAACCAATGCTGACCACAACGGTTAAAAGAAACACAACCACTAGCGGAATGGGACCCGTGGCAATCGAAGTGTAATTGGCGAGCGAAGCGCCGATCGCGATGGCTACGATCGCAAATACAGCGCGGAGGATCCAGAGGGCCAAGTTATTCATGATATTGAGTGGGAAATGATCGTGTGTCAGACGCGATCATTCTCGCAGAAATGGGTGGGTAGGAATGTAATACAAATAAATGGTTTTGAGTTTGTTCGCAAAAGGAACCTTGCCAACGTCGCTGCGGGGCCCCGCTTTGGCAGGACCGCGTGCATGGTTAGGCTCAATTGAATTATTGGCCTCTAGCCAGCAACGTTTGAAATCTCGTTTTATGACGTCGTTGATTGTATTTGGCTGGAATCAATGTGGAAAGCGACCCAGCGGGCGACAGATATTGAAAATAGCTGGGAAGCTCGGGGTTTTAGGGGCCTGAGTGCGGGTGTGGCCTGTGTTTTTTTGGGTTACTAGTCGTCTCAAACAGCATTAATCGAACAAACGCCGGTAGAGTTTTTCGCAGTAATGGTCGGTCATCCCCGCGATAAACTCCACAACGGCTCGACGTAACCCAACGATGTTGGCGCGGTTTTGGTGTTTTGGAGAAAGTTTATCCGGCTCATTAAGAAAGGCCTCGTACATGGATTTGATACGCTGTTGCGCATCTTTTCGAACCATGACCAGATCAGCATGTCGATAGACTCGTTGGTGCAAGAAGGCCTCGAGTTCAGCTTTTTGCGCGGCTAATTCAGGGCTTGGGCCAATCATGAAATCGCTTTGGGTGGCTTCGGTGGCAGATTGGAAATCGTACCGCGCCAATTCTTGCCCGCAGTAGGAAAGCATGTCCGTCACTTGGCAATCAATGAGCCGGTGAACCACCGCTTTTCTAAGCTGCTTGGCGTTGAGTTGCGAATACTTCGCATGCACGAAATCGAGGCATGAGGCGATTAGCGGTACCTCGGCCATTTCTTCGAGGGTCACCAAACCCAGCTTCACAGCATCATCGGTGTCATGGGCATCGTAGGTGGTGCTATCCGAGGCATCCACCAATTGTACTTCCAGTAGCGGCCGCGGCCCTTTTGCTTGCTTGTCCACTCGTGCCGTTTGTCCGTCCAGAACTTCATGGGTCAGATTCAAGCCCGGCGTATCCGAGGACCTGATTTCGAGGACCTGCACGATCGTCAGTGCAAATTGGTTGTGGGAA
>JAAEPL010000375.1 GCA_024232675.1 Planctomycetaceae bacterium | reverse complement strand
CCTTTAAGGATGCGGTCGGCCGCGGTTGCCAACGACGTTGCACGCCGATTTCTTGCCTCAACTAATTGAAGTTTTTTGGAATCAAAGGCGGCGTAAATTTCATCCCGCTTGTCGGCCAGCTGAATCACGAACTCGTCAAATTCCGCGAAACGACCTTCCAGCTCTTCGACTTGGACCATCATTTTGGTGAGGTATTCGTCACAACGAGCCGGGGTATCGCAAACATCGAGGTAATTAACGACCGCCTGGGAGAGAAGTTTTAGCTGTGAGCTAAATTCCGCTGCGCCCTCAGTGGACATCAACGATTTGGTTTTGTTTTTTAGCTGAGCACGCGTTTTGTTTATTTTCGAATAGATCGCCGATATTTCGTCAATGATTTTTGTGCGTTGCGTGGCATCGTCGATTTTCAGGTTACTGACGATATCGATCAGCATCTCTAGTTGGTTCGCACCGTCACCAATTTCGGTATCCAGTTTGTTGGCAGTGGCCACGGTCGTCAAAGATTCAATTTGCGAACTTTGGTCGCTAACCCGGTTGACGTAGGGAGCCAGTGAATCCTCTTGAAGCAAGAATCGAACGCAGTCTTTAGAAAGCTTTTCAGTCTGCTCTTTGAGTTCGTCTTCCAGTTTTTCGATGATCGCCAGATCGGCATACTTCAGGTCTCGAAGTGTGATTACCTTCCCGCGACTGGAACGGAGTCGAGAAAGCGCTTCAACGTACTCGTCGATCGTACGCCAAACACTCCGCGTCGAGTCGTTCAGTATCTGTTGGACTTCCTTGGCAACGAGCGTGGTTTGTTCCAGCGTGTTATGCCGAATTCGCCTGACCTTTTCAAACTCATCGACGGCGGCGTTGGCCGTGTCACGAATTTCTGTAATGGTTTTTCCAAGTTCAAATGCGCCTTGGTGATTGATCCAGAAATAGGAATCCAATACGTCATTTGTTTTTTGGACCAAGTCCACATAGATTTCAGAATAGGCTTCTTCGCGGTTGACCAAATTGATGATTTCGTGGCATTCCGACATGCCGCGTACCACATCCCGATTACCGATCTTGTACAGATAGGAATCGGATTTGTTACTGGCCGCGGTTTCCGTTTCGGTGAATGGAGTTTGCCAAATTTGAACGGCGTGATGTTTCTGAGGGCTGCTTTCCCCCTTGAAATAAATCATGTGGCCGTTGGGGAAGATGGAATACCCATTGCAGTGAATGGGCGTTTCGACCCGTTGCTCAATCATGTTGTAAGGCAGCAACACGTACGTGCCTGATTTGACACTGTAAAATACAAACAGAAAATCCTCACCATTGGGAGACGAAATCCGTTTTTCAAACAACAGATCGGTGGTCTCAGTGGGAAATGTTTTGTGTTCCCCACTTTGCAGGTAATAACCATTGGAAAAAATTAAACCATGATCTTCGGGCAGCAAAATACACGCGCTTGCCAGAGAATCGAGTCGTGTGACCGTTTGTAATTTTTCATTGAAAACAAAATATCGGTAGGCATCTTCCTTGAAGGGCCGGATCTTTAAGAGGATGAGATTGCCAACTGCGGCGTAGAAAATCTCCGCATCGTCTAAAGTCTGGTCGGGATCGGCGACGGGTTCGCGGTAGATCCCCAGACCGTCATTGGTGTTGTCTTCGATCTTGATGGTTAAATCACCACCGACCGTTTCTACGAATACGCGATCTTCGATGGAGATATGCGGGTGTTGCCCGCTGCGATGTAGGTCGCGATGCGTGCGTCTCCAGTCAAACTCATATTGTGACGGGAAAACGGCTTCATGGTCGCTGCGATTATCGATGTACTTTAGCTGCGTCTCTTGGAGTTCCCACTTGAACGTCTTAATGTCTCGAGCCGTTTCCCCAACTTGGAATACCATATAAAGGTAGGGTCCAATTTGTTGAAACTTCGAGAAGCTCGCATTCTTGTAGTACTTATAAAGCTGGCCGAAATCATGTTTGAAATTGGGGTCGCTTAAAAGGTCCAGGCTGTCGGCATGCAATTTTTCTTCGTCATCAATTCGGAAAATTGCGAATACATCTGCTGCTCGAGTTTCGCTCTTTAACCCAATGGTCACGTTAAAACCAAATACAAACTGGTTCCCGATGGGGATGAGATCCTGAGCGAGGCAGTTATGGGTTGTGGAAATACGATCCGTCGATAGCAATTCGGTTGGAATGGACCCGAAGACCTCTCGTCGCTCAGAATTCAGTTGTTCCAGCCGGGTTCTTAATTCCTCAGCATAGGAATCGAGGCGCCCGCGAATGATCTCGTAGGTTCCTCTTTCCAATCCAGAACTCTGCGCAGCGGTGGCGTCGCTAGAATCAGGGTTTGCTACCGGGTCGTTGGCATCGGGCATGGGAAAACGACGGAGTTGGGTTTACGGAATTAAAAACACGACGCAGGGATGAAAATGCCCCGCCACTTCCAAGCGAGCTGCAGAACAAATACGTGGCGGCCTGCAACAACCGATCGCAGACCTGGCTAGGCGCCGCGGAAAGGAGGGGTTGGCTCGTTCCCACAAGAAACGAGCCGATTCCCTGATTGGCTTAGGCGTTTGATTTGTTCGCCAATTTGAGCGTCGAGGCCTTT
This sequence comes from Planctomycetaceae bacterium, assembly GCA_024232675.1. GTDB lineage: Bacteria > Planctomycetota > Planctomycetia > Pirellulales > Pirellulaceae > CAJQPP01. The sequence continues at coordinate 12,960 of JAAEPL010000375.1, read as the reverse complement.
TTGTCTGCCAGACCCAACGATTTGGCCGCTCCCATCAGATTTTCCAATTGTCCAAGGATATTGGAGTCCGTTGTCTGACTCATGAATTGGCCCACCAAGGCAGCAATGCTGAGGTTTTTGATATCACCACTCGTCATGCCAAACATGTCGACATAATGTTGCATTTGGCCTTTGAATTCATCGGGGTCGCCGTTGAAAAAAGTGCGTTTCACATCGGTTAGCGTGCGACTGCCTTCAATCAAACGGTCGACCTGTTTACCCGCAGTAATGGATTTCACGATGCTCTCAAAGAACTGGTTGTCGCCACCGACAATATCAATGTTGGCAGATTTAAGGGACTCGGCGACCATGGTTGCCTGAGCTTCCGCGATTTCTCGCTGTGCCTCAATTGCCTGCAACTCGACTTCGAGATCCTTGTTGAGTTGAAGTTTGTATTCTTCGTGTTCACGGCCTACGCCATCGAACAATTTCATCGCTTCGGCTTTCTGCGTGATGCCTTTCGCATCAGCGGAGAATTTCAATTCCATAACGCTGGCTTCGGCTTCACCCTCTTTTTCAATCGCGTCTGCCATGGCGACTTTGACCTGAGCTTCGCCCAATCCCGTCGCTGCGGTCTCTGCCTGGGTTGCTTCGGCCAAAGCTTTCTTGGCTTCAGTTTCTTTCAACGCAGCATTGCGTTGAGCTTCAGCTTCGATGACTACCTTTTCAGCATGCAGTTCAGCCGACTGTTTATCTGCTTCAGCAGCCTGAACTTCAGTGACCAATTGTTGTTGAGCTGTTTCTTCCGCAGCGGTCACGGCGACTCTCTTCTTACGATCAGCCGACGCAAATTCGCGGGTATCTTTGATTTTTTCCTCTTCTTCCACGACTTCCCGTTCGACCATGACGCGCTGGCGAATGACCTCTTGGATGTTTTTCTTTTCGACTTCAACGGCCTTTTCTTTTTCGATCTCGGCCAGAGTCACGACGCGTTCCCGTTCGGTAAATTCCAACCCGCGATCCTTTTCAACGCGTTCGGTTTCCACCGCATCAGTTCGCTCTTTATTTTTGGCGGCCACGATGATGGCCCGCATGCGATTTTCGTCGGCGATAGAAATCTCTTCGTCCGCAGTGATCCTGGCCGTTTCACTTCTTTGGCGTTCTTGCTGGGCAACAATTTCAGCTTCGGCTCGTTGCCGGGACGTCACCTCGGAGATTTCCCGACCTTGTTTTTCTTCTGCTTCGGCCTGTTGTTTTTCAAGTTCTAGAATGGCTTCCCGCGCTTCAACATCCTGTTTGGTAATCGTCTTTTCTTTTTCCCTGCGGATATAGTTTGCGCGGACCTGTTCCTGAGCTGTCAGGTCGGTGATCTTCTTAATCCCTTCGGCGTCCAACACGTTGTTGGGGTTGAGTTGCTCCAAGGGCGTTTGTTCCAGGTAATCGATGGCCGCATCATCCAACACGTATCCATTCAGGTCACGGCCAATGGTTTTGAGGATCTCTTCGCGGAAACGATCTCGTTCCGTGTACAGATCGACGAAATCGAATTGCTTGCCAACCGTTTTTAATGCTTCCGAAAACTTAGGCTCGAACAACTGGTTCAATGCTTCATGATCAGAAGCTCGGTCACAACCAAGGAACTGAGCTACCGACACGACATCTTTCGCTTCCTTGTTGACACGCACGAAAAATGCGACTTTGATGTCGGCTCGCAGGTTATCGCAACAAATCAAACCATCTTCACCAGCTCGATCGATTTCAATTCTTTTTACGGAAATGTCCATCAGTTCAGCTTTGTGAAGGACAGGGATGACGAACATACCCGTGAAGCTGACCTTCGTTCCGCCCACGCCGTTTCGGACGATTGCGGTGCCTTGGGTTACTTTTCGCCAACAGCGGATGACGAGAACTCCAATGCCTAACACGAAAATGAGGCCGACAATAATCAAAACGGTACCCAGCCCGGCTAGAAAATCAGTTTCAGCCAATATAGACAGTCGATTCATTTATGTTTTCTCCGGTTTGACAGGTTCGACGATGTAGACAGCCGTTTTTGGTTCGAAACGAATGACTTGGATGGGTTGATCTTGGGGAAGCCGTTGCCCATTGGCAGTTACAGCATTCACCACGATGGGAGGTCCGTCTTGTTCGATAGTGACGCGACCGAATTCTCCGTTCAGGTAACTAGTCGAAACGACCCCCTGGCTGTTAACCACGCAAGGTGAATCCGTTTTTCGCATCTCACGAAATAACGGCGACAATGGCCAGACACAAAACTTGGTCAGCACGAGTCCCACCATGATGTTGGGAACCAGGTAATAAGCGGCTATCAACCACGTGGTATCTGGGTTGAGGTAATGGTTTGTGCATATTGTCGCGACCCAGAAAAATAGCACAAAAAAAGTGGCTATGATGACCGCAGGCACTTCGCCGAGATGGAAAAATGTCAGAACGTCGCTAAAAATGGCACCGTCGATGTGACCGTCAATACCGGGGTCTAAGTCAGCGTCAGCATCGAAGCCAATCTCCCCATCCAACCCGTCAAATCCGAATATCCCGACTACCATCATTGCCCAGTAGAGCACCGCGATTCCCAACAGAACCGTGGCGGGTAGATTAGGCCCACGAATGGTCTCGAGAAAAAATTCTGTCATCGAATACACCTAAGGAACGGACTGACTTAGTGGAGCCGTGAGGGGCTGCCTGCCTGTCAAGTAAATGACGATTTCCATAAGAACGCGCTTTTACTATTACTTTCGCGAGTGATTCGCCTTTCCCAATCTAATCAGTTGTGGAAACGAGTGCGCGCATCTTTTCATGCTGTCTCTCGTTTAACCTTGAGATTTAGCTCAGGCTGATTGGTGGTTAAAGCGTGTAATTGCGTCTTTGTTTATGATTAAATTCGACGACAGCCGGGAAATATTGGCGAAAATCCCAGGCAAATTTAATTTGACGACCATTAGCCACCGGAGGACCGTGATCGGCTGGAACGCATTCTTTATGGCGACGGGGTTGCTCGATGGGCAGGCGAGGGACCGGTTAATTGATAAACCACCACTTTATGCCCCGCGTGTTGAATAGCTTTCCAGTATCGCATGCCTGATTTTTTCATAACGCGAATCGACCTTGTGTTATCCAAAAAGGCCATGGCAATAATGCGGCTTAGACTCAGAGTCTCGAAACCGTAACGGACTAGAGCTTGAGCCGCTTCCGTGGCGAAGCCCTGCCCCCAGTCCTTGTGTATCAATCGGTAACCCAGGTCCACCTCCTGTAAATCCGGTAAGAATTTTAGGCCTGCGAATCCCATGAAGTGGCCGTCGTTTTTATCCACAAGAGCCAGCCTGCCATAGCCGTACTTTTCGTAATCGTTGAGCGTGATTTGTTTAATGAGCTGGCGGACTTCCTCGATCGTAGCACTGGATTCTTGAGGAATGAACCGAGTGACCCTGGGGTCTTGGTTCATGGCAAAGGCAGCTTCCGCATCCTCCAGACGGAAGGGACGTAGAACGATTCGCTTGGTCTCCAACAACATGGCGGTTTCCACAGGAGGGGTTGGAATGCGGTCGTGCTAGGAAGACGTCAAAACTAAAGACGAGGGACGCATCGCAAAGGTTCACTGTTGGGAGAAAGCTAATTCGCGAAATGCTCGCACGATCGGTTGTTGCATCGTTTCCCAAGGCGGCGTGGTTACGACGGTGGGTGTCTAAGTCTGCTTGGTTAATAGGTTTTGGCAAAAAGACCCGTTAAATTATTTTTCCCGCACTTCTTGCTGTTTGTCGGTAGGCTTATTGGGCGTGCGAATTGTAAGTCACAAGACTGGAGTTCGAATTTTCTTGCAAGGCAAAGTTAAGGCCACAGTTGGGTTTCAACGACGACTCTTGAGGAGGAGCCAGTTTTTCGATCGGGTAATACAGCCACAAAAAAACGAATATCCCTGAAATTATGGCTTGGGAACGGATAGATGTTGACAGGACATTGTTATCTTATACCGTGGAATTGTACCTTAATGGGCTCTGTATAATGCACAAATGCACGGTAATCCGACTCTCGTTCGCTGTCGCTATTTTGGCGGCCAGTATGTCGGCGGTGCTTCACGTGCATTTTCCGTCCGTCACGGCGGCCAGTAGCGAGGACGCTATTTCTAATGCCCACTGTGCTTGTGAGGGTCACCAGAGTTCTACCGATTCACCTGTGGCTCCCGGCGAGTCAGATTCGGACGAGTGCCATTTTTGTAAGCTGCTGAGCCAGATTTCTGGGGAAACTCTCAACGGATCCGGTAACGAAGCAGGGGATTTAGTTTGTCAGCAGTTGCTCGGCGATGAAATTCAACGACCTAGGCACGCTGCCTATGCCTATCTGGGGCGGGGACCACCTTGCGTGTGAAATTGCACAGTTAATGCTTGAAGTCACATGCGACTTCTTGCCTCTCGCATTTTTGCGGCCCTTCATGATAGACGAGATGTTATGCCGTCTACATTTTTTGCCGCGGTTCACCGGATTCAAAAACTCAAAGGTCGCTTGTCATGTCTCATAATTTTCGTCGCGCGTTTACCCTTATCGAGCTGTTGGTCGTGATTGCCATCATTGGTATTTTGGTCAGCCTATTATTACCGGCTGTGCAGCAAGTGCGTGAAGCGGCTCGCCGTACGCAGTGCTCCAACAATATACGCCAGCTTGGATTGGCGCTGCATAGTTTCGAATCAGCGCATCGCCACCTACCTTCTGGTTGGCAAGTGGACGAAGAAGTCATGCCCTTTTCGGATGAGGCGGGAGCTCCTGGTTGGGGTTGGGCTACTCGGATCATGCCTTACATGGAGCAGAACAATGCGTACAACCAATTCGATTTTTCCGAGCACGTGGACGAGATGGATTTTGATTCACTTCGCGTGCACGTAATCCCTACGTTCCTCTGTCCCTCAGATCCTTCGCCCGAGGTAATGCAATGGGAATGGATTGCAGAAGAATTCGAACATGATCACGATCACGGATTTGCTTTTGTGCACGACGACGATGACCACGATCATGAAGACTTGATGGTTTCTCGTTGTAATTACAGTGGCGTATTTGGCATATTGGAAATTGAGGGCAATGAAGAACTTGGTGAAGGTGTTTTCTACCAAAACAGCAAGACACGTTTCCAAGAAATCCGAGATGGGCTTAGTAATACTCTCATGTGCGGTGAGCGGTTAGGGACTCGGGGAACGGTTACCTGGATTGGTGCGGATCCCCATATTGAGGAAGGTGCAGCCAGAATTGTTGGTACCACGGATCATATTTTGAACGATTCGGAGAATGGGCATTTTGAAGATTTTGCGAGTGCTCACCCTCAGGGCGCAAACTTCTTAGTGGCTGATGGCTCGACTCATTTCGTTACTGAATTCATCGACCTCAACCTGTATCAGGCGCTTTCTACCCGTGCGGGTGGTGAGGTTGCAAATATCGAATTTTAATTCGCAACTCGAAAAATCCGGGTGAGTGCACCCGAGATAACGAGATCAGGCGTGTCGAAAATGAATGGGGTGGAATCGATATTAAGATTTCACCCCATCTCTCGTTTAAATACACGGCAGTGGCATTGCTGATTCGGTCACAAGTTGCCATCATCTGGGAATGAATGCCGCGAAAATCATTAAGAAAAAAAAAGAGGGCGAGCGTGTGAGCGACGCCGAGTTGGCGGCGTTGATACGCGGATACGCGGCGGGTGAAGTGCCTGATTACCAGATGGCCGCGTTTGCGATGGCGGTCATTTTTCGCGGTATGCATCTCGATGAAACCGTCACGTTAACGCGCGAAATGCGCGATTCTGGCAAGGTCATGCAATGGCCTGATTTAGATAAGCCGATTGTCGACAAACACTCGTGCGGTGGAATTGGGGATAAGATCTCTCTGCCCCTGACACCCATGTTAGCAGCCTGTGGTATGGCCGTTCCGATGATTTCCGGACGCGGCTTGGGGCCCACCGGGGGTACTCTGGATAAATTGGAATCGATTTCGGGATTCCGCACGGATCTCTCGATCGAAGAATTGCAAAAGCAGGTGCGGGATATTGGATGCGTGATAACGGGTACCACGCATGAAATTGCTCCGGCAGATCGTGAACTATATGCCTTACGTGATATCACCAGCACCGTCACATCGGTGCCGCTGATTACCGCCAGTATCCTCAGTAAGAAATTGGCGGAAGGTCTCGAAGATCTTGTGCTGGATGTGAAATGGGGCAGCGGCACTTTCATGAAGACGATCGCAGAGGCCGAAGAACTGGCAGAATCGATGGTGGGTGTAGCTAGTCGCTTGGGCGTGAAGGCTTCGGCTTTGATTACCGATATGAACCAACCATTGGGGTCGGTCGGCAATGCCATCGAAGTCGAAGAGAGTATCGACATTTTGAAAAACGAAGTAGACGCCGATACGATTACGCTTACCATCGCACTGGGAACCGAATTATTGTTAGCCGCCAAGATGGTGGATTCCAGCGACCAAGCTGTCACCATGCTCGCCGATTCCATTCGCAGTGGCGCGGCTTATGAAAAATTCGAACAAATGGTGGCAGCTCAGGGAGGCGATCTTTCCGCCCCTCGTCCGATCTCAAAGTTGCATGTCCTTAAAGCGAATCGAGATGGAGTTATCGCAACCGTGGATGCCGAAGCACTGGGCTGGGCGGTGATCGATATGGGAGGCGGTCGCAAAGTCTTGGAAGATGAAATCAATCACGCGATTGGCTTGGAATGGCTTGTTAAAATTGGAGACACGGTTGAGCGTAATCAACCTCTGTTGCACGTCTATTGCACCGACTCAGGTTATGCAAAAGTAAAACCTGATTTAATGAAGGCGATTACCCTTTCCGACGATCCGGTTGAACCACCCAGTCTCATTGTAAAACGTATCTCGGGTTGACCCAGTTTTTATTGACCGGAATTCTGCCAACCGCACTTTCGCATAGGGGTTCGCTGTGAGTGATTTAACGACTCGACGTTTGTATGAGCTGGCTTGCGCGGCCCGAGGCAAATCTCATTCGCCCTACTCCAACTTTGCCGTGGGCGCAGCCTTGGAAACACGTTGCGGCACGGTGTTCACTGGCTGTAATGTGGAGAACGGCGCCTATGGCTTGTGCATTTGTGCTGAGCAAGTTGCCATCACGAAAGCCGTTTCTGAAGGCTACCGAGATTTCGCACGCATCGTCGTGGTCGCAGAACCGAGAGCCACTCCATGTGGAGCCTGCCGCCAGGTGATCGGGGAGTTCTTCCAGGATGAGGCGCTGATTCACGCCTTCGCTGCAGAGGATTTCAACAACCAGATAACCTGGACACTAAGGGAGTTGTTGCCGGATCGATTTCAGTTCCGTGAGCAGGAATAACGAGAACCGGTTTACCCAGAGAATTTTTGCGGCGGGCGGTGTGCTTAATTGGCAAACCGAGTGAAGGATCCCCCCGCAGGTTAAGTCGGGGGGACCATCACGCGTGACGCTTATTTTTCTTTGACAGCGTCTTCTGGGTTGGCGTTCTCAAAATCACCAGCAGTAATTGTGATGAACTTCTTTTCATTCAAGAGCCGTCGTGCTGCCGAATTGACCTGCTCCTTGGTGACGCCAGCCATGCGGTCAAGACGTCCTCTCAGGTAGGATTCATCGCGATCATAATTTTGATACTGGTGTAGAACACCCGTCAGTTTTTGATCGCTTCCTAGCATGTCTTCGATCGACTTAGCGTAAGAGATTTTAGCGGCTTCCAATTCTTCATCGGTCACACCATTGGCCAGGTACTCGTCGAATACTTCGTTGACAGTTGTTAACAAAGCGTCGCGGTTGGCGGGGTTGGTGATCGCATAGGTCATGAAGGATGCGGCGTAATCTTGAGCATCCGCTTGGAATTGACTGCCTACCGCATAGGATAGCCCTTTTTCCTCGCGAACCCGTTGGCCTAGGCGACTGGAAAGGGAACCACCGCCGAGGATGTCATTGGCCAAGAAGAGTGCCTCCCAATCGGGATCGTCTGATCGGATAGGCATGGTCGTGGACATCAGCATGATCGCGTTGGCTTTATCTGGCGTTTCAATCTTGACGTCTTCGGGGGTGAAGTCGAAATGGACTTCCGGCACGCGTTGATAAGCTTGGTCGGTCTTCCAGCCAGCCAGGCCCTCTTCGACACGATTTTTAATTTGGTCCGCATCGATCGAACCAACGGCGGTTAATTCACCTTGATTGCCAGCCAGAAAATCGTCGTACAGACGTTTGACGTCAGCAATTGTGGTGGCGTTCATCCGAGCGATTTGTTCTTCCATGTCTAAAGCATAGTGGATGCTGTCAGACTCAACGGGGTTGAGTTTTTTCGACATAGCGACGATCGCTTTCATCTGCGGGCTTGATTTCATGGCCTCGATTTGGGCGATCTGTCCCGTTTTCAGCAGCTTGAATTCTTCCTCAGGAAAGGCTGGGTTTCTCAGAATATCGATTACCAGATCGAGGGTTTCTTTGAGAAATTCCTTGCGACCCTTGACGGTAATTGTGACGAATCCTTTGCCACCACTCGCGCCGATGTCACATTTCAGTTCGGTGGTGCGATCTTCAATTTCTTGACGTGAAAGAGAGGTCGTTCCTTTGGTGAGCATTTGCGGCAGTAGTTCACAAGCCAGCAACATTTGAGGCGTATTTAGTGTCTCTTCCGTACCGAATCGCAGCGTTAGCTCCATGAAAAATTGTTCGCCGCGAGCCTGTTTTGGCAGCAAGGCAAACTTGATTCCCGACTCTAATTCACCCCGTTCAATACGAGTAGCGATATTCTCGGGAGTGGCTTCAAACGCTTCCCCCGCTTTCACAGCTTCCCGTCCCTTGTAATCTTTAACGAGGTCAGCGACACGAGGTGTGGAGGGAATGCGACTTCGCTCGGGCTCTTTCGTTGGTACAAAAATACCAACCGTACGGTTGCTGTTTTTAAGGTATTTTTTGGCAACCCGGTTCACATCTTCGGCCGTAACTTTGCTCAGTCGATCACGGTGCAGATAAAATAAACGCCAGTCTCCGTAAGCGGCCCAATCGCTGAGCGTCATGGTGAATTGTTCTGGGTTTGTGGGAGCCTCTTCCTTCGATTTAAGGATGTCAGCAATAGCCCGCTTAACCTCGGCGTCGGTGACGCCTTCGTCAGCTACTTTTTGCAGCGAGGCCGTCATCAAATTGTTGAATTCGTCGATTTCAACACCGTCTTCAATCTGTCCAAAGCAAAGTAACATGCCGGGGTCATAGCCAGCTTCGATGCGGCTGAAAACGGTGGAAGCTTTCCCAGTTTTTACGAGCGAATTGTAAAGCCGTCCGCTGGGTTCATCGCCTAAAATCCAGTCGAGAATTTCCACGGCTGCGTGATCTTCATTGGCCACGGCGGGTACGTGATACCCGATGCCGAGAACGGGAACGTCGCCCGAACGACGCAATTGAACAATCCGCTCTCCATCCTGAATCGGCTCGGAGGTGTAGGTTTTTTCCAATTCGGAATCAGGATTCTCGATCGAACCGAAATGTTCGACGGCGGAAGCCAAGGCCTTTTCCGGGTCAAACTTGCCGGAGACCATGACCATGATATTGTCAGGGCGGTAGTATTTTTTGTAGAAGCGTTTCAGGTTGTAAATCGGCACCAGCTCAATATCGGCTTTGTTACCGATAACGCTTTTACCGTAATTGTGCCAATCGAAACTGGCCGACATGATCCGCTGAAATAGGATCGAGGTGGGATTGTTTTCACTGCGCTCGAACTCACTGCGAACGACGGTCATTTCGGAAGCTAAATCTTCCGCTCTGACAAAACAATTTACCAGTCGATCCGCTTCCATGGCGATCATCCAGTCGACGTTTTCTTCGCTCGCTGGCAGAGTCTCAAAATAATTAGTGCGGTCGTACCAAGTGGTCCCGTTCATATTCAGGACACCCTTGTCTTTTAATTCCTTATCAATGTCGCGGTGCTTGGGAGTTCCTTTGAACAGCATGTGCTCGAGTAAGTGAGCCATGCCGGTTTCGCCATAGCCCTCGTGCCGCGAACCTACAAAAACGGTCATGTTAACTGTAGCGCTAGTCGATGACTCATCCGGCATCAACAAAACCCGGCAGCCATTACTCAAGCGAAATTCGGTAACGCCTTCTACTTCGGCGATTTTCTCATAATCGGATTGGCCATACGCGGTGGGTAGGGCCAAAAACAATAGCACTAGGGCGCAGATGCACCTTGCAAATGTCATGGAATGGGACTCCTGAGTCGAGAATCCGCAAGCGGTGTAGCCTGCGTTGGGGCGGTGAAAAATCGTCAATACGCCGGTGTCGGCATATCTAGATTGTACCGGGAATCCACGCCGCGTTGATAGTGGTGAGAGTGTCCACGCCAACGAAAATGGGTTGGCGTGGAGCCGATCATAGCCTGGTCGGTATGGGCTGGGTTAGGGTCGTGGTCAGCTTACTTACTCTGCAAAACCAAGTCCTTAAACTCGACTTTCATGGGGGGGCCGCTGTGCAGTTGCAGGGCCAGAATGCCGGAAGCTTCAGCGGCATCTTTTTGGTGATCGATTAAAACCGCGCTCACGTTACCGTTAATGGAGTGCGTGAGTTTGGGACCCACCGCGGTAATCACGACTTCATTCCAGTCGCCTTCCTTGATCCCGCTCAAATAAGTCGCTTCGTCGACAGCACCATCCACCACGGTCTTTTTTCCGTCCGCGTCGATCGTAACCTGTTTGCATCGCGGCACGAGAATTCCTCTTCCACCCTCGTCATAGAAAATTCCGGTGTAGGCATTTTTGGCATCGAAATCTGCCTGATACCCGACGACGCGAAAATTGTCTTTGGGTTGACTGCGGATTTGCACGCCGGAGTTACCTCCATCCATGCGAAATTTGAAACTCATTTCAAAATCTTTGACTTCTCCCTTGTCCCAGGTGAGAAAGGTGTTCGCTTTTACGGGGTTATCCGCGGTGGATTGCCCGACGATGGCGCCGTTTTCCACCCGCCAAAATTTGGGGTCACCTACCCAGCCTTGGAGGGTTTCTCCGTCAAAAATGGAGTGGCCGTCCGCGGCGTCCTGTGCAAGCGCGGGGTGGATGTCAATTAAAAAGGGCGTTGCGATGAACGCTACGAGTAAAGTTATCTGCTTTTTCACGATTAGGCCTCCGCCGATTCTGAGTTGGTTTTTTCGAGTTCCGGATCCACTTTGAACAACACTACAAAGATGACAAAGACCATGAAAGCGAATGCCGCTGGAATCAGCCAAATCATTTTCCAGTCCTTGGCCTGCAATGCCTTAAGTGCATTTGCTTTTTGTTCGGCCTCATTTTTCTCAATTTGACTTTCTGTGGATGCCTCGGAAGGTGATTCCCAAAAAGCGGCTATGAGTGCGTCGTATTTGGCGGTGTCTATCTGTGTTTCTTTATCACTTTGCTTCGCTTCTAAAGCGGCTAGGGCCACATTAGTTTTTTCTTCGTTCGGGACCGCCTTCAAGGCATTCACCATGCTTTGGTTGTATTCGGCTTGTTGCGAAAACTGTATTGATTCTGGAGGCGTGAATCGTTCTTCGATTTGTCCTGCGATTTGAGCACCGAGGAACATCCCTAAACCTAGGGTAAAGAAAACCAACAAGCCCTGAGCTTGCGATCGCACCTCGTTGGGTGCCGCTTTATCCGTATAAATCTGGCCTGTGACAAAGAAAAAGTCGTAACAGATCCCGTGTAACACAATACCTAGCAACATCATGGCAACGACACCACCGGCAGGATCACCCGTCACGGGGGACCCAAAAGCGAACAGGACGTAGCGTAGCACCCAAGCCAGCATACCGACGGCAAGCATCCACTTTACGCCCAAGCGAACGAAGAAGAATGGCATAACGACCATAAAGAAAATCTCCGACATTTGACCGAAGGTCATTTTGAAAGCTGGGTCGGAAACTCCCGCCTGTTCGACCGCTCGTGCCGCGAGCTGATAATAAAAGGCCAAGGGAATGCAAATCGCGAATGAGCAAATCATAAAGACAAGAAAGGAGCGATTTTTGAAGAGCACTAAAGCGTCGACACCAGCCAGTTCTTTGAAGCTGGCGGGTTTACCTTTGGCAGGGGGAGGTGTGTGGGGTAGCGTGAAGCTGAATAAACCTAATGCCACGGCAGCACCGATCGAAAGGTAAAACATGTTGATGTTTTGCGACCATTCAGAAAATCCCCATGCTTTCGAGAAAGCGACGACTGCGCCGGCTACGATCCAGCCAATGGTGCCAAAAACACGCACCAGGGGGAATTGTTTTTCCGTGTCAGTCAAGTTGTGCATTGAAAGCGAGTTGACTAACGACAAGGTCGGGAAAAAACAGAGCATGTATCCGAATAGAGCCCAGTTAATCCAAACCGCCGAGGGGGCGGTGTCCAACATAAGCGTCGTCGCGTAATACATCGAGCCGGCGCCCAGCAAATGCATGATCCCAAGGACTTTCTCGGTAGCGAAGTAGCGGTCAGCAATGAAGCCGACGAAGAAAGGTGAAATCATCCCGGCAATCGGGCCCACCGAGTAGGTCCAACCAAAGTCAGATCCATCAAACCCCAAACCACCCAAGAAATTGGGAGCGGTTACGTACCAGGCGCCCCAAATGAAAAACTGCAGAAACATCATGATGGACAGACGGATCATTACGCTCATTTTATTCATGTAGGATTCCTCGCAAGTGATTTTTTTGGTGGGGTTTGCGTATTAGTCACGTCAGCGAAATCACGCTTGTGTCCTCAATTTTCGGCCATTCTAACCACGACGCGAGCTGATTGACAGTCACGAGTGACGACTCATTTTTAACTGTTTGTAGATCTGCGTTACCTAACCGGAAAAAACGAAAGAGATTGTGGGTAGGCCTGTTGCCCAAGCGGAGCCAAGCGGGGCGACTTTTGCTCCACGGCATTTAGTTTTCTTTCCAAACGTCTTGGCCGGTCCGCTGCACTTGCGATTTTCGTAGACCCGCTATTCAAGGCGGTTTTTTT
>JAAEPL010000374.1 GCA_024232675.1 Planctomycetaceae bacterium | reverse complement strand
GACCTGAGCATTGTTGTTGCTGTTGTTGAATGCTTCGCTCAGTACCCAAGCGCCCAAGGCTAGGCCGATGATGCCGCCCCAATCGCCACCAAAACCACCTGCTCCACCACCACCGCCGCCGTAACCGCCGCCGTAGCCGTTCTGTGGGGAGTCTCCCAAAACTTCGATGGTGATCTCATCTTCACCGGAAACGGGTTCGGAAAGTACGACGCTGAGTTCTTCAGAATCTTCCTGTCCTTTGCTGGTAAAGCTGACATTCTTCTCAGCGTTCTCTGCGGGATCGGTGATTTCTACTGCGAACGCAGCCGCTCCGTGTGGGCCGAAGGATACGAAATCGTAAATCCCAGGAGCTACATCTGAGAGGCTGTAAGAGCCGTCGGCTTCCACGGGCGTGTTTGCCACGACACCGCTTTCATCCAGCAAGTAAACCTGATTACCTGTGAGGTCGAACGTTTGTGCCTGATCTTCCCAACGCAAGGGTTGGATGCGGCCGTCGATTGTGTTGCTGCTGCTCAGGGATACCCGACTAATTTGTTCGGTATTGACCAATTCACTGACTGCGGGTGTGTACTGGTAGGCGACGGTTTGTACGTCAGAGTTCAAAATCTCTTTGACACCGGCTGAGTTCGCTCCCGAAGCAGCGACGCTCAATTGGATGGTTGCTGTCTCAGGTGTTTCGTCGTCCAGCACATAAACACCGAAGGTCGAAACGTGATTTTCAGATGTCGCGATGAACGAGTAAGCACCAGGCTTTACATTCTCAAAATGAAAGACACCGTCATTGCCAGTGGTCGCCGCGGCAACAATTTGACCGCGTGAATTGAGCGTGACGTCCATATCCGCGGAACCCTCGAAGCCGTCTCCATTCCGGTTCATGATCTGACCAGAAACGCCTCCATCGGCATCGACATGCAAGACGTGGTTGATGTGACCGTAAGCCGCGTCGATCGCTGTCGGATTGCTCGCAAGAAGCTCCGAATCGTCGATAAGACCATCGGAGTATGAGAAAAAGGCTTCGGCTGAAACCACTGCGGTGATCGCCAAAGGCAACGCGACAACGTAGAACGCTAGGCGTCCGATTTTGAAGAGATCGCTCATAAGAAGAAAATCACTTGTCCTAAACTTAATGACGTAAAACAGGTCCAATAGATAGGATAAACTTTGCCCTATCGATTGCAATGAAAAATATTACCTAAGTTCCCAAAAAGCAATTAATTTGGAAGGTTGCGATTTGCTTTTCAGCAGAACAAAAGTAAGGAATGTTGTCTATGCTTTTGACTTAAGTGCTTTGCTGGAAACACTTTCTGAGATCATTCCGTATTCGGGACTGCTAGCCGAACCGTAGGCGGCGGCGCTAATTCGTCCAGACTGCCGACCGAGATAGCCAGCATGCGCCGCAAATTTCATGGCCAGCGCCATATTGACGGGATCTTGGGCTCGTGCGACCGCGGTATTTAGCAGTACGGCATCAGCCCCCAATTCCAAGGCGATCACAACGTCACTGGGGGTTCCCACACCGGCATCGACGATAATGGGATATTCGGGGTCGTCGGCTTTAAGCTGCTCCAAAATAATGAGCAAATTGTGGGCGTTTGCGATGCCTCTACCCGAACCGATGGGACTGCCGCCTGGCATTACGGCAACGGCGCCGGCCTGCTTCAGTTTCATGGCAATCACGGGGTCGTCATTGGTGTAACAAAGCACCTGAAAACCATCTTTGACCAATTCTTCGGTCGCTTTCAGCGTCTCGATGGGATCGGGCAGTAGTGTCCGGCTGTCCCCGAGCACTTCGAGTTTGACCCAATCGGCACCGCGGTTATTAAGACCCTTGAGGATTTCGCGACCCATTTTCGCCACCCGCACGGCCGATTTCGCTTCATAGCACCCTGCAGTGTTGGGTAGCAGGGTGAGACGATCGAGATCCAAGAAATCCAAAATATTGTTGCCTTGGCTGTCGTGAAGTTTTTCACGTCTCACAGCAACGGTCACACAGTCGGCATCGGCCGCGACGTGAGAAGCTTGCATCTCGCCAAAGGAATGGTATCGGCCGGTGCCCAAAATCAGCCGGCTGCGAAGCTCGAAAGTCCCAATCCGCAAAGCGGGCGTATCAAATTCCGGAATTTGCGCCATGGCTAACCGCCTCCCGTCAGAGATACAACTTCCAATTGATCGCCAGGTTGCAATTCCGTCGTGGCGTGTTCGCTTGAGGGAACCAGTTCAGCGTTCCGCTCCACGGCCACGGGGCCTTGTCGTTTGGCAAAAGAAGCCAGCAGTTGCTCAATGGTAAAGCCCTTAGCGATCTGAGTGGGTTCGCCATTGACGGTGATGGTCAGCACGTTGTTTTCCGTGGAATTTTAGGGGTTTGCGGCATCGGGTGTAGGTTGGGTAACCGCCGTTAATCAATATCGCTTTCAGCCATATCTCGGGCGTGGTAACTGCTGCGGACGAAGGGTCCGCTGGCAACCTTGCGAAACCCGAGCATCTTTGCCTGCTCACCCAGTAAATCAAATTCTTGCGGTGGTACATAGCGGACTACGGGTAGGTAACGATCTGTCGCCGGTTGGAGATATTGACCGAGCGTGAGGAAATCGCAGTGCACGTCTCGCAAATCAGCCAGAACGTCCATGATCTCTTGTTGCTCCTCGCCCAAACCTAGCATTAAGCCGCTTTTTGTCCGCGTTTTGGGGGATATTTCTTTGACTCGGGCCAGCAGGCCAAGGGTCCACCGGTAATCCGATTTGGGGCCTCGCACCCGTCGATACAGTCGCGGTACGGTTTCGGTATTGTGATTAAAGACGTCCGGCCCGGCATGCACGACCCGATCCAGGGCTTCGCGATTATGAATGAAGTCCGGAGTCAGGACCTCAATGGTGGCATCACACCGACGGCGTACCGCCTCGATGCATTTCACGTAGTGATCGGCTCCGCCGTCATCGAGATCGTCTCGAGTGACCGATGTGATCACCACATGTTTCAAGCCCAGGCGAACCGAAGCCTCTGCCAAACGCTCTGGTTCGTCGGCCTCCAGGGCGCCGGGTCTGCCGCGTTTGACGGCGCAAAAGCCACAGGGACGAGTGCAGACATTGCCGAGAATCATGAAAGTAGCAGTCTTTTGCGAATAACATTCCATGCGGTTGGGGCATTTCGCGTTGTCGCAGACCGTTTCCAAGTTCAGCTCATCCAACAAGTTGGCGGTGAAGTGGTTGGCATTTCCTTTGGGAACACTCCGCTTGAGCCATCGCGGCAAGCGACGATCCGGTGTGCTGGAGTCCAGTTGCACCAAGGGCAAGGTGGGAGTTTTGTCTGATATATTGGGAGTAGGTGTAGACTTGGACACAGTGGTTCGAATTAAATAATAAAGGAACGATAATACGCTCGGCAATTCACGTCGTGCCGGGCGTGTGAGCCGCCGCGGTTGGTTGACGGCGGAGGTCGAGGCCAGGGTGGTTTTTCACCCGCCGGTATTCTAGACCGCATTCGACAACGGGTCACCATCCAAAACGTCAGACTTTCCTCCGCCTCTCCTTTGAACGCAGCTTTCCATGGCCAAGTCTAAAAACCGCAAAAAATCAAAAACTGCCAAAAAGTCGGCGGTACAGGGGGCGGTACAAAAAAATATCTCGGAAAACCGCAAAGCGCGTCACCGCTACGAAATTAGCGAGCAACTTGAGTGCGGCATCATGCTAATGGGGAGCGAAGTAAAAAGCCTTCGTGATGGGAAACTATCGCTGGACGAATCCTATGTGCGGATGAACAAGGGAGAGTTGTGGTTGGTCGGAGCGGATATTCCCGAATACAAACAGGCAACTATTTGGAACCACGACCCCAAGCGGTCTCGAAAGTTGTTAGTGCACGCCGCCCAGTTGCAAAAGCTGGGAGTTCGAGCGAATGAAAAAGGCCTCACAATCGTCCCCTTGCGGGTCTTTTTTAACCCCAGAGGGATCGTCAAAGTCCTGATTGGCGTTGGCCGCGGTAAAAAACTGCATGACAAACGCAGCTCGCTCAAAGAACGGGAAATGAAACGACAGATTGATCGAGCCATGAAACGGTCCTGAGCGCTTCCCGCCTAAAACGGCTTATTCCCCCAAATCGGTGCGGCCGCTTCAATGTGGGAGGCACCGTTTCGAGGAAGCGGTACTAAAAGAATGGCTGTTGCAGCGCTAAACGCCGGGAATTCTCCAGACAAGGCGGAAAGGTCGCGAACCGGTCAGGGACCAATCTCGTATGGTATTCCATCAAAAGGCAATTCACGGTTTTCTAGAAAACCTGTACATTATGGGTTAACAGCGGTTGTCGTGGCAGCGCAGGAATGAGTCGCTACGAACCGATATTTGCCGCCACCAATTCCATATATGCTCTTCGCTGCAAGACGCTTTCATGCTCAAGCTGGATCAAATCAAAAAGCAATATCGCCAGCCCAATGGAGAAACCCTTTCCATTTTGGATGTGCCGGCTTACCAGGTAGCAGCTGGTGAGCAGGTTGCTCTGATTGGCCCCAGCGGTTGCGGTAAAACGACGATGTTGCACGTGATCGCCGGGATCACCAAGCCGACGTCCGGCAGAGTGGTTTTGGATGGTGTCGAGCTTAGTAAATACAGCGAGTCCGCGCGGGACCGTATTCGGGCGGATAAAATTGGATACGTCTTTCAAACTTTCAATCTGTTGCCCGGTTTCAACGCGCTGGAAAACGTAGTGCTCGGCATGACTTTTGCGCGTGGGAAACGCGATACGGCCCGCGCACGCAAGCTACTGGAACGCGTAGGGCTATCTCATCGTATTTCGCACCATCCCTCCAAAATGAGCGTGGGTGAACAGCAGCGGGTGGCGGTCGCCAGAGCCTTAGCCAACCGCCCCAAGTTGCTGTTGGCGGATGAGCCAACGGCCAATGTCGATCCACAAAATCAACAGCAGATCGTGGATCTCATACGTAAGACTTGCCAAGAAGAGAACATCGCGTTGATTTTGGTGACCCATTCGAGGGAAGTCTCTGATCAATTTGAGCGTATCGACCTGTTGTCGGACGTTAACCAAGTGGTGGCACGTGCACTGGCTAAGAACGAAGCGAAATGAACGTATTTAAGATTGCATGGCGAAGTATTCAACACCGTGGCTTGGGCTCGGTCTTGACCATCCTTTCGATGGCCCTCGGCGTGATGCTGGTGGTCGCAGTGTTGACTGTCCATGGCGTGGTGTCACAGTCGTTCAAGAGCGTTTCGACATTCTCTTTCGACAGTATCGTAGCGACGTCGGGCAGTGGCATGCAGGTCACGATGAATACCGTATTCTATCTAAGCTCGCCGGTCGAAAATATTCCCTATGAATACTATCTAGCATTCTGCGATGAAGAGGTGCGGCAAAAGCAATTTCATTATTCTGTCGCGATGCAGTCGCGTTTGATGAGGGAACAAGCAGAGATGCTTGCCAGTCGCTTGGCCGCCGCCGCCAATCCCGTTTCGGGTTGGATCAATCTTGCGAGTCAGGCTGCCCGCAGCGGCGAGCATGCGATTGATGATCGAAGGATCGGATTGAATCGTGATGGTAAAACCAAATACCTCGTTGAGATGGCCATTCCGATCAACCTCGGTGATTACCTTGACCGGTTCCGGGTCGTGGGTACCACGCCACAGTTTTTCGAAGAGATCTTTCTGGACGCGGAGGAACGCACTCCCCTGCCCTTTGCCGAAGGCCGCCCGTTCGAAGAATTTAACGAGGAACATAGTTATTTTGAGGCTGTGTTGGGCAGTACCGTGGCCAAAGAACTGGGACTCAAAGTTGGGGATGTGATTAACCCGATTCATGGAGATCCCAACGCGCCGGGCGCCCATACACACGAACAGGGGTTTACCATTGTGGGCATCCTCGAACACACCAATTTACCTCACGACCGAGCTGCATTTTGCAACATGGAAGGCTTCTTCCTGATGGAAGATCATGCGGCTGACACAGACAGCGTCAATATGATTGACCAAGCCGCGCCCCGCTTGGAAGGCATGCAAGGCGTTGTCGAGGAAACCAGTAAAGAGAATCTGCGGCGTGATCGCTTGCCGATTGAGCAACGCGAAGTGACCGCTGTCTTGACGCGTGCTACGCCCGCCAATGAGGATGAAGAATTCATGGATGTAGGGGCCAGTATGAGCATGTCTGCCATCAATGAAGGCACGCTCAAGGATCAATTGAGCTGGTCAGAATTTCGACCCTTGAGAACGAAAGATCAGGCACAAGCGGTATCTCCAGTGCGCGAAGTGACATTGTTGTTTGAGAACTTCGTGAACCCACTCCGCTGGATGTTGCTGTTGTTGACGGTCATGATCTGCGTGGTCTCTGGAATCAGTATCCTGGTGGGCATTTATAATTCGATGTCTCAGCGGAAACATGAAATCGCAGTCATGCGTGCTTTGGGGGCCAATCGCTCGCGCGTCATGACCATCACGCTTCTGGAGTCTGTCACGCTAGCGATGTTAGGGGGCATGATTGGTTGGGTGGCTGGCCATGGCCTGAATGCCCTCGCCAGCCCTTATGTGGAGGATCGAACAGGTGTCGCCGTCGGTTTCGCCGATTTTGCTCCACCCATCCCCGTATTTTCCTACTTGGCAGCGGCCGGTATTCCCATTTTTGAGGCAGATCAGGTAGAATGGCTGGTAATATCACCGGAATTGTTTTTGATCCCCGGCCTCATTTTGTTGGCAGTTCTCGTGGGGCTGTACCCTGCGGTAACCGCCTATCGAACCGATGTTGCCGAATCCTTGGGTTCTTGATGATGAAGGCACCCATGGCTGCCTGTGGAACTCTCACTTTCAGAAATTAACTATGCGCAAAAACTCCATCAAC
The DNA here is from genome assembly GCA_024232675.1 of Planctomycetaceae bacterium. GTDB lineage: Bacteria > Planctomycetota > Planctomycetia > Pirellulales > Pirellulaceae > CAJQPP01. The sequence goes on along the minus strand of JAAEPL010000374.1, from coordinate 25,786 downwards.
GCATTGCAAAAATTATTCACGGTTCCCCTGACGGCCGCCACCTTGGTGCTGGTTTTGCTGGCCGTAATCCCGGCCAATTCGTGCCCCTTCTGCAGCGCTGTGGCGCGAACCTTTGCGGAACAAATCGAGACCTCGGACGTGGTCGTGATCGCCTCCTTGGAAACCAAGCCTGAGGGCGCCGATGTCGCTCAGTTGCCGCGGGCAAAATTCAAAATTACGAACGTCCTTAAGGGCGAAAAAATAATGGGCGTCGGCAAAGTGTTTGAAACCGTAGTGGTTAGCAATAAGCACAAGATCGGTGAGAAGTTCTTGGTCATGGGAAATGGAACCGACACCATCAACTGGACTACGCCTCAATTAGTCTCTGAAGAGGTGATTAATTATCTCAAGCAACTGGATTCGCTTCCCAAAAAAGGCGCAGAGCGACTCGCGTTCTTCGTCAACTATTTTGAAAATGACGAATCAATGCTGGCCTACGATGCTTATGACGAATTTGCTCGGGCGCCTTACGAAGATGTTCGCGGCCTCAAAGACTCTCTGGACAAGGACCAGTTGATTGCTTGGATCAAAGATCCCGAAGTTATGAAAAGCCGCAAACGTCTTTACTACACTCTGCTCGGTGTTAGCGGCGGTGGCCCCAAGGAGATCGCCTTTCTGGAAGAGGTTATGAAATCGGGAGATCGAGACCGCCAAGCAGGACTAGACGCGCTGATTGCTTGTTACCTGACTCTGAAAGGTGATGCTGGTGTTCCCTTGGTTGAAGAGACGTTTCTGAAAAATCCGGACGCTGAGTACATCGATGTCTTTTCCACGATCAGCGCTTTACGATTCCACGGAACCGAAGCGGAAGTTTTGTCCCGGCCACGGATCGTAGAAGCTTTGAGATATGTTCTGGATCGACCCAAGATGGCAGACATGGTCATTCCCGATTTGGCGCGGTGGGAAGATTGGTCGGTGATGAATCGGTTGGTGCAAATGTTTAAGGAATGTGATTCCGATGAAACCCGCTGGGTACGCACGCCGATCATTTCCTATTTGCAAGCCTGCCCTAAAAGCGAAGCCAAAACCTACATCGAAGAACTCAGGGAGATAGATCCCGATGCCGCCAAACGAGCTGAGATGCTGGCGGAACTCGATTGGGGAGACGACGACGATGATGATTGGGATGATGACTCGGAAGCGGAAGAATCCGCGGATGACACCCCCGCTCAACCAAAGCCGATCCCCGAGTCCTCAACGCCACCCAAGCAAGAATCCAAGGGCAGTGGCGGCAGCGACCAGGGTCAGCTGAGCGCAGGGGAATCCGAAATTCGCACGTCCCGTCCCGGGGAGGCTGTATCGCTAGTGCTAAAACCACCAGTGGATCGCTATATCTCGACTGAGCTGCCGAGTTCTGCAGCGTCCGAACCGCAGGATGCTGCTGACCGCGATCAGGATCTGGGCAACTCGCAGTTGGCCCGACGTTCGGTCGCAAACGCGCCACCCGTGGCTGTGATTGTGCCGGCCACGCCATCCGCAATCATGATGCTGCTCTCGGCATTGGGCATCTGCGGAATTTTGTTTTTATTGTTGTGGTCCGTCTTGAATGGGACATTTCACCGTCTAATTTCCTAAGCAGGGATTCAACGTTTTTTAGTCAGCCGATAGAAAAACATATTGGCTCGTTGGCGAGATCAACACCATGGATAAGCAAATTGATTCCGAAGACCTCGATCGCGACGCGTGGCAAGACGCGGAGCACTCTCAGGAATTCGAGTACCGGTCGATCGACAAGTCATCCATCGCGTCGGTAATTTTCGCGCTTCTAGGGATCGCCTTCTTAATTTCCAAAGTGCTGGTTGTTCTGCCGTTGATCGCCTTGGCGCTCAGCCTGATCGCTTTGTCAAATATCAAAAAATATCCGGAAGAATTGATTGGGCGTAAACCCGCGATTTTTGCCATGGTGGCTTCTCTACTGTTGTTGGTGCTGGGCAGTACCGGCCACGTTTATGTCTATATGACAGAAGTTCCCGAAGGTTATGAGAGAATTTCCTTCCGCATGCTTAAAAACGATAAGGGCACCGATCTGCCTTACTCAGAAAAGGCATTGGAGCTAGACGGAGAATCCGTTTTTATTCGCGGTTATGTTCGACCTGGAGCCAAGAAAAGTAACCTCCAGAAGTTCATTTTGGTGGGGGATTTTGGCTCCTGTTGCTTTGGCGGAGCGCCAGAAATTACCGATGTCGTGGCAATCTCTATTCTCGGTGACGAACGGATTGATTACGGTTGGGGAATCCGCAAGATTGCCGGGAAGTTCCGCCTGAATAAAAACAAAGCACCGACGGCAGAAAAAGAAGTCCCCAAAGTCTTTTACCAGATTGATGCCGACATGGTTAAGTGAGGTAGGCGATGCACCCGATCATATTATCCACGCTGACTTTGTTCGCTCTGCAGTGTCTTCTTCCTGCGGATTGCCTCGCCCAAGCTAAGGGGGCGGGATCGGATGTGCTCTATCTGACGTTCGATGATGTGGAATTTGAGATGGAGAAAGGCGAGGAATTCGAACGCGGTTTACTGACCGAGAAAATCAAAGATCTGGTGGGCAAACGCATCAGTATTCGTGGCTTTATTTTGCCCAATGGGACGCGTGAGTCGGGGAATCAAAAGTTTATTCTGGTGCGTGACAATAAAGAATGTTGTTTTGGCCCCGGAGCGGCTTTGTACGACTGTGTTCTGGTGAAACTGGAAAAGGGCCACGAAGTCGATTTTACGGTGCGTCCTGTGACCGTAGAGGGCACTTTCCAGCTGAAGGAACTAGTGATCGGTGGACGTACCATGGCGATTTACCGCATGCGAGACTGCAAAGTTTCACAATAACCACGCTCTGTCATTCAGTGAAACGTAGTTTCCTTCTACCGAATGACGATAGCAGTTGATACAATCCCTCGTTTTCATCTGCGATCAGCTTCACGCCCAGGTAGAGTTAGCATGGCGCTAAAAGAATGGATAAGTCGGCGGGTTTTCAAGACCGTTCACGGCAATAATCTCGTTTACAACACTTGTTGGGAAGATCCACGGCTCGATCGCGTGGCCCTCGATTTGACTCCGGACGATGATGTTTTGGTAATCACTTCTGCCGGATGTAACGCTCTCGATTACACTTTGGTGGGCCCTAATCACGTTTATGCCGTCGATATGAATCCTCGGCAAAACGCATTGCTGGAATTGAAGAAAGCTGCCATTCGCGAGTTGGAATTCGACGACTTCTTTCGCATGTTTGGGGAGGGTTTCTATCCCGGGGTGCAAAATGTTTACCAACCCAAATTAAGACCCCATCTGAGTGAGCGTTCACGGGCTTTTTGGGATAAAAGAATACGCTGGTTTGATAACCCCAAACGCTCCTTCTATTTTCGCGGTACCTCGGGCTCTTTTGCCCGCATGATGAACGTGTATATCGACAAGGTCATCAAGGTGCGTCCCCAAATTGAACGCATGCTGAACGCGCAATCCATGGAAGAACAGCACGCCGTTTATTATGACGAGCTCTATGATAAGTTTTGGACGGGGTTGGTGAAATTCACCATGAACCGTGACACCACCATGTCCATGTTGGGAGTTCCCAAAGCTCAGAGGCGGCAGATCGAGGACCACTATCCAGGCGGGCTCGTAAAGTACATCCAAGACTGCGTGGAGGGTGTGTTTGTGAAACTGCCCATCAAGGATAATTACTTTTGGCGGGTGTACATGAATGGTAGCTATACCCGAGAGTGCTGCCCTGAATATTTGAGAGAAGAAAATTTTAACAGGCTTAAGCAAGGTCAATTGGATCGTTTGACGACCCACACTGATTCCGTGCAAGGCTTCCTAGAAAAATTTGATGGGACCATTTCACGCTTCATCCTCCTGGATCATATGGATTGGCTTTCCGATCATTTCTTCCCGTATTTAGAAGCCGAGTGGCAAGCGATAATCGACAAGGCTCGACCGGATGCCCGCATCTTGTGGCGGAGTGGTGGATTGCGGACCGACTTTATCGAACAAGTGCAGGTCCAGAACAATGGGCAGATGAACCGGGTCAGCGAAATGTTGACTTATGACAGCGAGTTGGCTGGCGAGCTTCACCCGAAAGACCGTGTGCACACCTACGCAAGTTTCTACATCGCTGAACTCTCAGCTTAACTGGAATAGAGTAAATGGGCATTCGGCAGGATCTCCGAGTCATCCGGCACATGGTGTTTCGCCGCGGCGACAAAGCGGCCACCCACGCAGACCGCATGGAGAGTTTTTATAACGCGCAAGCCCAAGATTACGACGAATTCCGGAAACGGCTGCTGACCGGACGTGAAGAAATGTATGCGGCTGTGCCCATCCCTCAACAGGGCGTGTGGGTCGACATGGGCGGCGGGACAGGATGGAACATTGAAAACCTTGCGGCGTCCATCGATCAAATAAAGCAAATCCATGTGGTTGATCTGGCAGAGTCATTATTGAGCGTCGCCCAAGATCGGTTCCGCCAGCGCGGGTGGGAAAATGTCACGACCCACGTCGCGGATGCCACCATGTTTCGACCGCCGGAGGGTTTGGCGGATGTGGTCACCTTTTCCTATTCCCTGACCATGATGCCCGATTGGTTTAAGGCCATCGACAATGCGTTGGCAATGTTGAAACCGGGGGGGATCATTGGCGTGGTTGATTTTTACGTCTCGCGGAAATTTCCGGCCCCGAACCAAAAAAAACACGGCTGGTTTTATCGAGGATTCTGGCCAAATTGGTTCGCTATTGATGGTGTTTATCCCTCTTCGGAGCATCTCCCCTATTTGAATTACCGCTTCGAAGCCGTGGATTTACTGGAAGCCAAGTGCAAGATACCCTACATACCTCTGGTGCGATCACCTTACTACCGCTTCATCGGTCGTAAGCCCGTAAATTGAGCGTTTGGGGTCGCCACTCACGCCGCTGGACGGCGGTTAGCCATGGCACGCAGCCTTGCTGAAAAAATTTGTGGGAGTGTGAGCGTTTTTTAACTCCAGAACTTCCTTTTTAAGTTTTTCAGGTGAAGTATTTCACTTACAATAGGGAGGCGAGCTATCTACGCCCACAGAGCGATTGGTGCTGGCTCTGGCTGACTCTTTCGTTCCCCCACCCGCAAACCCAACCACCACTTTCCTATGGCGTCTGATGCCGATGAACTCGTAAAGCGACTAAAGAATCAAGACCATACGGCCTTGGCAGAGCTTTTCGAAATCAATCGAGATCGCTTATCTCGCATGGTATCCATTCGTATGGATCGTCGTCTGAAAGGGCGTATCGATGCGACGGATGTCCTGCAGGAGGCTTATATGATTCTCAGCCAGAAGATCGGGAACTTTGCCGACTACCCCGACATGTCTCCCTACGTTTGGATGCGTTTGACCGTAAATGATCGTCTAATCGCACTGCATCGAAAGCACATCCAAGCCGGCAAACGTGATGCTCGAAAAGAAATTTCGATGTCACAGAAGGCTAACCCCGATGAATCATCCGCTGAGATTGTAGATACACTCGCCGATACAGTGAGTTCTGTGGGTGGCAAGGTGGCACGGGCTGAGGTAACCAAGATGATCAAAGCCACGCTGGAATGCATGGAGGCTAAAGATCGAGAGATAATCTTGATGCGAATTTTTGAAGGGATGAGCAACGCAGAAGCCGCTCAGGCTCTAGATCTAACTGCCAATGGAGCCAGTAGCCGATTTTCGCGAGCCATGGACCGACTGCAAAAAGATGTCTTGAAGACCGAGTCGGGCGAAGAAGACGAATAAGTCGAAGGGAACGACGATTTGCGGTCCCGCTGCCCCTGTTAACCTTCTCGCGGCTAATGCTCCTCTGCCCACCTCGGTATCGAGTCATCAAAAAAAAAGCCAAGCATTCGCCTGGCTCTTCTCACCGATCAGAATCCATTCTGAGCTGTATTAGCCGCCGAGTGATGCATTGGAAACCAATTTGCGTGCAGCATTTTCGGCATTAAAGATTTCTTCTTTCGCGACGCGGAAACTGACTCCCAGCAATCCGATGTAGTTTTCGATTCTGGAGATGGTCGAAGGTACCGTCGCGACCTGCAAAAGTCGCTCTAGTTTGCCTTGAGTTTCTTTGGCGTTGTCGTCGGCAGAAGCGATTCCAGCAGTTACAGCCCTTTTGACATCTCGCGAGAATTGAGCAGCGAGCTTTGAAGCAGCCGTGCGATCGCCATTTTGGGAAGCTACTTGAATAGCGTTCGAGTAAACGCGCCCAATCTGGAAAATTTCGGATGTGGTATCGCGGGTGGTCTCTTGTACCAGTGCCATGCCTGCACCGAACAAAGCGTTCGCACGATCGTCAAGGTTATTCTGAGCAGAGGCCTGCAAAGAAAACGCAAAAGTAGTGGCGATCACGAGAGCGATGGTGTTGAATTTTAACATTGATTTACCTCTGTAGGTGGGGCCGTGCGCAACTTCAGACAGGTGTGCGAACGGTGTTTGTAGGTGGGCGTTAGCGGTTTGCTAGAAGGCTCAAAATCCCGGCGGCTCGAAAGCGCGTATCAAGAAGTCAGGGGGGAACACGGAGTCTCGCTCCGCCGGGTTTGAGTCGAAAATTCAGATGGCTCCGCAGCCGTCTATGTTCCTAACTGCGCAAGTCAAATAATTACCGCAGATAAAATCTAAAAAAAAGAAAAAAGCAATTTGCTTCGGTTTTTTAGAGGTTCCGCTAACAATCGTCGGCGGCGTTGTGTGATTAACTCAGTGAAATTGGCTACAAACCGCTAGCGGTTTGTAGCCATGAAGTTGCCAGAGCCAGTTCTAATTCCCCACCACCCTGTTATTTATTACCGGGGTTCGTCGCGGATTGGATACGCTGCAAGGCGATCGCAGCGCCGCGATGATTGCGGTCAATTTTGAGCGTCTCAAGGAATTTCTTTTGGGCCGCTGCTAAATCGCCGTTGGCAAAAAACAGGCCCCCCAATTGAAAATGGGCTTCGGCATATCGCGGCTGAATGCGAATGGCCTTACGAAATAATGATTCGGCGGTGTGAAGTTCTGATTTTGCCGCTAGGACCCGCCCCAGAGAGGTCAATAAGAGTGGATTCTGGGGTGCTTGGTCGACTGCCCGTTGGTAATAAGTTTTCGCTTCCTCAAGGGATTGCTGTTTTTCGAAGATGCGTCCCAATCGGAATAGCGATTGTGGGTGTTCTGGATTGATTGCCAGTGCCTTTTCGTAACTTAGTTTCTCGTTCTCCAGGTCTCCCTGCGAACTGTAAATCATTCCCATGTTGTAGTGGGCGGCAGCGGTTTCCGTTCCATGGTTGAGGGCATATGTTAGGTGCCCCGCGGCCTCGTCATACGCTTTTTGGCGAATCAGCAACTGCGCCAAGTTAACCCGCAAGCTGGGTTTTTCGGGCTCAAAAGAGATAGCATCCCGATAATTCTTCATGGCTAAATCCAGTGCACCTGGAATACCACGCCGTGCTTTTTGCTCGTGCATGATTGCCAATTGGTTATGAATGGCGGCGGTACCCGGCATTTTGACCAAGGCATCATTGAGGATGGCTTCCGCGCGATCGAATTTACCCTCCTTGAGGTACTCCTTGCCAAGTCGAATCAGTGCGGCTCCTTCATTCCGCAACATGGTTTTATTCACGAGCGGACCCTGCAACACACTGCCTTTACGGACCACGGCTTTTCGGAACCGTCCCATCAGATCCAAATCGCTTTTTTGGGCGTCACTTAAAAGGGTATCCACTTCCACAGCACCTTTATAAATCGTGTGCAAATAGCCTTTGCGATCGATCAAAAAGCTGGTGGGCATGGGCAAAGGTCGATTCATTTGCAATAACGAGTTATGCAATCGCTGCAGTTCAGCAATGACCTCCGGCGAAGCCATCCCTGCGGTAAAAGGAAATTTCATCCTTTCCGCCATTGCCTTGGCCAGCGCGAGGCCGTCAGGCATATCCTGTAGTTCGTCGATGTTGATCGCCAAAACATTGACCCCGGCATCCTGCAGTTCTTCGTAGCGATGCGAGAATTCTTTTAATTCTTTGATGCAGGGCTGGCAGGTACTGGACCAGAGATTGACTAATACCATTTCGTCTTCAGGTAACGGGAAAAGAGTCGTCTCGTTATCGAAGTTTTCGTAGGTCAGTGTTGGCGCTAAAAACTGATTGATCAGTGGAATACGCATCGTCTCATCCACCTCGGGCACCTCAGTGGTCTTTGGCTCCAACGCGGATGGGGTTTCTCGCGGCGCGACTTTTTGGGCGGTGCCGGACCCTTGAACGACTTCGTAGCGATGATTGCGCTCGATGCCTGTCAGGATTTCCGTCTCTCCTTCCCGATTGGGCCAGTGAATTTCGATCTGTTCGATTTCGGCATCGTTGCCCAGTCCGAAGTGCAGACACTTTGAAGATTGAGTCAGGTAGCCATCGCCAGCGCGTACAGTCCTCAAGAGTCGGACGGGTTGGCCTTCCTTATCTTTTTCATTGAGAGTCACAATGACGCGAGCACCAATGGCGTCGCAATTGGTATCTTCACCATTTCCTTTTAGCAGCAGTTGCAAGTAGCCGTTGCCAGACGGGTTTTCGTTTCTCATAAACCGCGCACGGGGTGCTGTGCGGTTGGTCAGGATCAGGTCGATGTCTCCATCTTGATCCCAGTCCACACGTGCTGCCGCCTGTCCGTCATCAGGAAAATCCATGCCGGAGATGGCTGAAATAGTAGCAAATCGCCCTTCGGCGGGGTCGCTGGAGAGCGTGTTCAGGAATACGCAATTCCTTTCCCTGCCGCTTAGCGAGCGACCTTGCAAGAGCATGTCGTTGAGTTCGTTGCTTTGGTCACTGGCTGCAATTCGGAGAATGGGGGCATCTTTGTCTTGACTCATGTGATCGTGTGATTGCGACAAAACTTGTCGCCAATGAAAACTTCACAAATCGCCGCTGTCACTGGCGGTGATATAGCCGTTATTGACGTAGAGATCTTCCCAACCATCGTTGTTGATATCGAGGAAGCAGGAGCTCCAAGCCCAGCGGCCCATGTTGACGGCCGTCTCGACACTGCGGTCCTCGAACTGAACGACCGGTCCGGCCGTCCCTTTGTCTACGACGCCCGTGTTGCGAAGTAACGTATTACCGCGGGCGAATCGTTGAAATCGTTGCCGCACCGAATCGGTACTATCTGCTTTGAATTGATCTTGGAACGTGATGCGGTTTCCGGCGTAAGAGTACATATTGCTGATATACAGATCGATCCAGCCGTCCCGATCGTAGTCGCCAAAATTGACGGACATGCCAAACGAATCATCGAGGCCGCCTGCTTGACTGGCGATGTCGACAAATGTGGTTTCCCCGTCTTCGGTCTGATCGTTGCGGAAAAAACAGTTCCAGCCAAAATCGTTGGCGACGTACAGGTCTAAATCGCCGTCGTTGTCCATGTCTTCCCAACCAGCGGAGTAAGTTTTCCGTTGATTGTTGACGTCCATCCCCACGTCCTCGGTCACGTTGCGAAAAGCAAATTTGTCTCCAGAGGACTCGTTATGAAAGAGTGAATTGACTCCGCCATCGGCAAAATCAGACATGGTAAGGACCACGTTTGCAGCCACACTGTCAATGCCGGTCGGGGTATACGACCCCACATGCAGGTCCAGCAAACCATCGCGGTCGTAATCTGCGGCAGCCAGGGACCATGCCTCGTCCGTGGCGTCGAGGATCTCGCGAGTTTCAAATTTCCCGGTGCCATCGCCGGCTGCAATGACAACCGTCCCGGTGACGCCCACCGCTAAGTCCTGGTGCCCGTCGTTGTTCAAATCGACAATCAATGCCGTGCTGGAGTTTTGTAGCCAGTCGACACCGGATTCCGCACTTGCATCGCGGAGCGTGCCGTCAGGATTTTGCAAAAATAACAGATTCGGTAGTTCTGATTCCTGACAAAAGTAAACGTCTTCCAAACCGTCGCCGTTGACGTCGCCCACCGCTACGCCGTTGTTGGCCATGAGGAAAAATGCGCCGTGCGTTTGACGCCGCCCAAGCCAATAATTGAATCCTCTCAAGAGTTGATTTTGATAACTGTCTGCATCCCCAAAGAGGCTTGTGGTGCAATCAGCGAAGAGTAACTGATCCTTGGCATCGACACTCTCGTAGTCGACCAAACGCACGCTCTTGAGGTGCGGCTTCTTCTCCACGGTCCACTCGCACAGCCATGTTGCATTCTCCTCGCGAAAGCCTTCGGCAGTTTCCCCAAATATCTCAAGGGTCTGTTGTGTGGTCACCGTCTTTTCACCCGGATTAACGCGAAATACCTTCCATTTCAAACGTAAGTTGTTGCGATCGATATATGGCTCTATCAGTGTCTTGAGTGAGTCAGCCAAGGCGCTCATTCCGGTGCCCAGCGGAGGGCTGGCAGGGGTCTCCGCGACGTCCCCAGGCAACCGCCTGATCGTGAGTTGGCTATTTTCAAATACAGTGTCCGGCTCAGCGGGTAAGACGGAATGAACCACGACGTCTGCCGACGCAAGAGGTTGCAAAGCCTCGGCATTAATCGGCTCTTCAGAAGCCAATAATTTTTTGAGTTTGACCCACTGGGCCATCACACGATCCGAAATGACTTCCGTATCCCACCCGTCGGCCGTGGCATCGTCAATTTGGTTCCAGCGGGCTTGCTGGGCTTCCTCGGTCGCCCACAGCTTCTTGTCTTCCACTACGGGCTTGGTGGTTTCGGTGGCGTCCTTCTTGGATTTTTTGTCTTGCTCAGGATCGGTGTTTTGAACGACTTCCGGTAAAGGTTTAACGGGGTCGCGATCCGCCGACAGGGCGTACCAAATTACTCCCCCGCCAATGACTAGGACGGCACACAAAATTAAGGTGACTGTCGCGGGACTCAGGTCCTTCGTATCGTAATCCGACGATTCATGCGCGTTCTGAACAGGTTGCGATCTTTGCCGCCGTTTAGGTGGTTGCCCTTTGGCCCGGTTAGAAGATGGTTTTTTTTTGCCCGACATAAATTTCCCAGAAGCCGCCAAAACGGCGATATCGAATCGAATTGAAAAGACTTACCCGCATTCCCATATTAAACGATACCGTCGAAAATTGTTAGTTTGTGGGCGTTTTACGGTCGTTTCGAAGTCCGTTAAATGGCCCACGATTGCATGGAATCGCTCAACGATTCGCGTGAGGCAAGCGGAATATGTTTTTGGGAACCCCAAAAAGGCAATTGGCCAGGCTCTGAAAGTACGAATGCGGCAGCGGAGTGCGCCGCGGTGCAAGCGAGAGGCAAACCAATGGCTGACAACGGACTGCCAAATTCGCTAGCTTTACAGTTCGCTGATTTCAGATGCTGGATCGCAGTTTTTTTGAGCCAGCGACCACAATATGTGGGGTACTTGACCGGGTCATGATTCCGCAGGGTTACGGTTTTTAAAGACCGCTTACTGATCCGAAAATCAGGCCGGATTTTCTAGTTTATCGGTACAAAAAAGCTAATTATTAGAGCCTTACCGTGCGATAAGAATCATAGGCATGCAAGCACAACATTTTGTGTTGACAGCCTTCCACCCAACGATATATTGGGCCCCACCACGTCGGGAAGGGTAATAGCAAGCATCGAATTTGTTGATATTTCCGGGTTCTAACGGACATAACAACAAATCGGCGATGCGGGGTTACTAGAGCCTATTTCTGACGTCGGTAGGTCAACTAAGGAATAATCGTGTTCTGGAAGTTTAACGAGAGAGAAACTTCCTGATCCTTCTATATAAACAAGCAGGTATGGACGCCTCCGCCCATCATCGAGGCTTGGCATGGATCGCCTAACCAAAATTTCCTTTTGACCAGCCGTGTCCACGGAGAGTGTTTTAATACGTTCCTCGTGACCGGAAGACCGACAGATTGTGACTTGCGGCGAATGCGTGTTCGCTTACGGGGCGATCAACGATGGAATGTTGAAAGGAAGCTTAAATGCTGGAAGTATCTAAAGGAAATTCATCCGTCAGTAGCTCAACGGACGCCAATGCAGTGCAAATGCTAGTTCGAAAACGCGATGGCCGGCTGGTACCCTTGCACGGCGAATTAATCTCAGCAGCGATGGGCAAAGCGTTTTGTGCTGAGAGTGGATTGATTGATGTCAGTGAACTGGAAATGGATCTGCAGGAGAAGATTCAGGCGATGACCAGTGAGGTGGTCTCTAAGGTCGAAAAGTCAGCGGCGACCGAAAGTGGCGTGGATGTCGAAATCGTGCAGGATGAAGTCGAACGCGAACTGATGCGTCACGAGTTCTTTTCCGTTGCCCGTCGTTATATTCTCTACCGCGAGAGCCAAGCCAAGCGTCGAGAGAAATTGGTGGGCCATGAAATGGCGACTCCCGCGGAAACCGCCGCGGCGATGCAAGTCGAAGTGGACGGCGAGATGGAGGCGCTTGACCTATCTCGCTTGGAACGGCAGCTAAACCGCGCGTGTGCTGATTTGCCCGATTGTTCGGCAGACGAACTCCTGAGTGAGGTGCAACGCCAGTTCTATAACGGCATCCGGCCTGATCAAATTGCCCGCGCTTTAGTATTAGCGGCTCGTTCCCGAATCGAACGAGATCCGGCATACGACCAAGTGGCAGGGCGATTAGTATTAAATATTATTTACCGTGAGGCGCTTGGGCAGGTTCCTCAAAATGGCGAACTGAGTGAGTTGTATCGGGATCAATTCAGTGATTTTATTGCGGAAGGGATCAAAAACAAACGTATTTCGCCGGAGTTGGCGACCTTTGACTTGCAGCAACTCAGCGAAGCCATCGTGGCTGAACGCGACGCGTTGTTCCCCTATCTGGGTTTGCAGACCATTTATGATCGTTACCTGTTACACGTGGATGGGCGACGTATCGAAGCTCCGCAATTCTTTTGGATGCGAGTGGCGATGGGATTGGCGATCAACGAGGGAGCCAATAAGGTCCAACGCGCCATCGAATTTTATAACATCCTGTCGAGTCATCGATTCATTTCGGCAACGCCGACGCTTTTCAACGCAGGTACTTTGCATCCCCAACTCAGTAGTTGCTACTTGAGTACGGCCCAGGATGCATTGGAAAATATCTTCAAGGTCATTGCTGACAATGCTCGCCTTTCTAAATGGGCAGGTGGGTTGGGCAATGATTGGACTAATGTGCGTGCCACCAATTCCCACATTAAAGGCACGAACGGTCAAAGCCAGGGAGTTATCCCCTTCCTGAAAGTCGTCAGTGATACGGCCGTGGCGGTCAACCAGGGCGGCAAACGCAAAGGCGCTGTCTGTTCCTACCTAGAAACATGGCACCTTGATATTGAAGAGTTCCTTGACCTTCGAAAAAATACGGGGGACGACCGCCGACGCACCCACGATATGCACACGGCCAACTGGATCCCAGATCTTTTCATGAAGCGTGTACTCAACGATCAAGAGTGGACGTTATTCAGTCCTGACGAAACACCCGACCTGCACGATCTTGTGGGCCAGGCTTTCGAAGCGCGTTATCTCGAGTACGAAGAGATGGCCCGTGAGGGCAAGTTGCGTCTCAGTAAGGTGATTGAGGCAAAGGGTTTATGGCGGAAAATGCTGACACGCCTGTTTGAGACCGGGCATCCTTGGGTGACCTTTAAGGACCCCTCGAACATCCGTTCACCGCAGGATCACGCTGGTGTCGTGCACAGCAGTAACTTGTGCACGGAAATTTTGCTCAACACGTCGGAAGACGAAACGGCGGTCTGCAATTTGGGCTCCATCAATTTGCTCAAGCACTGTGTCGACGGGGCTTTGGATTTGGAGATGTTGGAGACCACGATCGATACCGCGGTCCGCATGTTGGACAATGTGATTGACATCAATTTTTACCCCACCGACGAAGCTCGTAATTCCAACTCACGACATCGTCCCGTGGGTTTGGGTTTGATGGGTTTTCAGGATGCTATTGCTGCCTGTGGGATTAGCTACGCCAGTCAGCAAGCGGTGGATTTTGCAGATCACAGTATGGAAGCCATTTCCTACTTCGCGATCATGGCATCCAGTCGCTTGGCAGCGGAACGTGGAACCTACTGCAGTTACGAAGGATCTAAATGGGATCGCGGGTTGCTTCCGATCGATACGGTCGGTTTATTGGAAGAGCAACGAGGGGTGCCGGTCGACATGGATCGCAGTTCTAGTATGGACTGGGACGTGGTTCGTAAGCAGGTGGCAGAGCACGGTGTTCGAAATAGTAACATTATGGCGATTGCTCCTACGGCGACGATCTCCACGATCATCGGTGTGACGCAATCGATCGAACCTCACTACAAACACTTGTTTGTGAAAAGTAATCTCTCAGGTGAGTTTATTCAGGTTAACATCCACCTGGTTAACGAACTGAAGAAGCGTAACCTGTGGAACGCAGACTTGTTGGAGCAGATCAAATACCACGACGGTTCTTTGGCAGACATTGAGAGCCTGCCGGACGACATTCGTGCCCGCTATGCGACGGCATTTGAAATTGACTCACGATGGTTAATCGAATGTGCCAGCCGACGTCAAAAGTGGATTGATATGGGACAATCACTGAACCTGTATTTAGCTCAACCGAGTGGTCGAAAACTAGATGAGATGTACAAGCTTGCTTGGCAGGCAGGTTTGAAAACAACCTACTATCTTCGTTCGTTAGGAGCCACTCAGGTAGAGAAATCGACGGTTGATATCAACAAGTTCGGGTTGCAACCGAAATGGATGAAAAACAAGAGTGCCTCTGGGGATGTTCAGGTGGAACGCGGCGAAGGAGCCAGTAGCGATCTTCCAGAACAGCAACCCGAGGTAAAAGCGTGCCGGATCGATGATCCTGGCTGTGAAGCTTGCCAATAAGCGACTCACGGCTGCAGGCAATGGCATGATCCCAGAGTGCGGGTGAGGGTATAAATCGACCCGCTTTATTCAAATTACAAGCTTTAAGCACGGAAAGTTAAATGGCTACAGATATTCGAGAAAGTAAAGAAGCAACAGGACAGGAAACGCGGGTAGTTGCCAGCGAGAAGCGATTGATTAACTGCCACCAAGTGGACGTGAATCAATTGATGCCGCTTAAGTACAACTGGGCGTGGGAGCATTACATCAATGGTTGTGCAAATCATTGGATGCCTACCGAAGTTCCCATGAATAAGGACATCGAGATCTGGAAATCGGATCAACTCACGGACGATGAGCGACTTGTCATCATGCGTAACTTGGGTTTCTTTTCGACGGCGGAGAGTCTGGTTGGTAACAATCTGGTACTCGCCGTATTCAAACACATTACGAATGCCGAATGTCGCCAGTACCTGTTGCGACAGGCCTTTGAAGAAGCCGTACACGGGCACACCTTCCTATACGTGGTGGAAAGCTTGGGCTTGAACGAAGGCGAGGTCTTCAATATGTACAACGAGGTGCCTGCGATCGCTCGTAAGGACGCCTTTGAGATGGAGTTGACGAAGGAAGTACTCGATCCTGATTTTCGAACCGACAGTTTGGAAGGCATGCAGACCCTGCTGAAAAACCTGATCGGTTTTTACCTGATCATGGAAGGTATTTTCTTTTACACCGGGTTCGTAATGATCCTTTCGTTTCATCGCCGTAATTTGATGAAGGGAATTGGTGAGCAGTTCCAATACATTCTCCGAGATGAAACCATTCACCTGAATTTTGGAATTGATCTGATCAACGGGATTAAGTCTGAAAACCCCGAAATCTGGACCCCAGAATTCCAACAACAAATGGTGGATCGCATTCGTGAGGCGGTGGAATTGGAAATCGCCTACGCGAAGGACTGCCTGCCCAATGGCGTACTGGGGCTGAACGCTGATCTGTTCCGCGACTACGTTCAGTACATCGCGGACCGTCGTTTGGAAAGAATCCAGTTGCCCACACAATATGGCAGCAGCAATCCGTTCCCGTGGATGAGTGAAACGATGGATCTCTCGAAAGAGAAGAACTTCTTCGAAACGCGAGTGACGGAATACCAATCAGGCGGCTCTCTAGATTGGGATTAGGGCCTGATGGAAGTTCGGTTGCCGGATAGCAACCGGAATGAAATTAGAAATTCGGACCCGGTACCCTTTGGGGGTACCGGGTTTTTGCATGTTGCAAACCCTTTTTGCAAGGGTTCCCAGGACAACGAGTAAATCGTTACGGAGTCAGCCATGGCTGAAATTTTGGACGACTTGGGTTGGATGGACGGGATTGGTGTCCTTGGATCATTGTTGTTATGTGTTGCTTACGCAGCAGTTTCCAATAAATGGCTGGCCGCAGATGGTATTCGATTTCACGCCATGAATCTCATCGGTGCCCTACTTTTGCTGGCCTCGCTGTGCACACGCCCCAATTATGGCGCGATCTTGATCGAAATCGTTTGGGCCGCGATTGCCGCATTTTCCTTGTATCGCATTTTTCGACTCAAGCGGCGGCAAGGCGAGACGCGAGCATTTTAGTAGTCGCTGCCAGATGGCTGGAGTGAATCAGGGGTTACGTTTCCCAGGGAAGCCTGTTTTCCAAACTTGACTAGAAGTTTGCGGTTGCAAATACCACGAACGGTGAGGCAGGGGGCGATATTTTGGGTCGGCGTCTTGCTTCGGCATCTGGCTGACCGCATCGATGAAAACGCGCCGTATACTGTTGATCTTTGGGTCTTTGGAGGCCAATAGATTTTCTTGCTCATCAGGATCGTTACCAAGATGAAATAGTTTCTCAGGCTTGCGATCGGAACCGATATAAACTTTGTAGTCTTCGGTCCGTAAAACGCGGTCGCGAAACCAATATTGATTCTCAACACCCGCTGCGGTCAGTTTGGCATGATTGCCACCGCCCATTGCGAGGATCCATTGACGCTGGCTGGAGACGGATTCCCCTCGCAATACTGACTGAAAACTGAATCCATCTGTCACGTGATTTTTCGATGTAACGCCTGCCAGCTCACAACAGGTGGCGGCAAAATCAGTAATGTCCACTAAGGCATTTGATTGGATCCCTTCCGGTATGGTGCCCGGACAACTGACAATGAGAGGAACGCAAATCCCAGCTTCGCTGGTTTTCGATTTACCTCCGCGAACAGGTTTCCCCTTGAGATGCCCGGTAATACGTTGGCTGCTACCGTTATCCGTCGTGAAAATCACGATCGTCTTATCCCGCAATTGATTCCTTTCCAATGCGTCCATTAAGCGTCCCACCAATTGGTCGGTGTAGCGGACCATTGCTTTGTGTTTTTCCAGCTTGGTATTGGCAGAGGGTTCCGCTGGCGTGGCGACCAAAGGGCCGTGAGTCAGCACCATGGGAAAGTACATGAAGAAAGGCCGGTTGTTTTTTTGGTCGATAAAATCAACGAGGTAATCGGTAAACACGTCGGGCCCGAATTTCCCCGGCCTTGATGTACTTTGGCCGTCGCAGAAAATGTAGGGATCCTGGTAACGTTTTGCAGATTTCGGTTTGCCCGTTTCATAACCCGTCCACATGCAATAATTTTCAAATCCGGCCTGCTGCATGGCAGTGGGTTCTTGGCGAAAATCATCAATTTGCCACTTACCAGCCGCGACGGTTTTCCACCCTGCTTGTCGCATGAGCTTTGGAAAACTGGGGTTTTTATCCGGATCGAAACTGCAGCCACCGCCCCAACGGGGCACATCCCAATGATTGACCCAGCCGTGACGGAATGGGTACTGCCCGGTCAATAAAGTAACGCGGGAAGGGGTGCACTGTGGCATGCAATAGTAGTTATTAAACAACATGCCACGGGCCGCCAGTTCATCGATGTGGGGCGTCCTCACGTCATCAGCGCCATAACATCCCAGCCACTCTTTACCGAGATCATCCACCATGATCAGCAAAATGTTGAGGTCCTCAGCCATGGCCCATTTCGGCATGGTTAGATGAATTATGATCAGCAAAGCCAGGCAGCGCATGATGGGATGAATTGCGGTTTTCATTTTTGTCTAAACTCAAGGCGTCAAAAAATAGAAAGCGGGGTCGCAGCAGTTTGGCATTCAATTAAATGGTAATCGATTAGGCCCAGCGCGCAAAAAAAACCACCGCGTAAAACGCGATGGTTTGTGTTTTAACGAATGGCTGTTGGGCGGGTTATCGACGTCGTCGAATCACACAAGCCAAGCCCATCGCACCCAAAACAGCTAGTGAGCCGGGCTCGGGAACAGCCGCGCCAGAAGAGAATGAAAGTCCCCAACCGTTGATGGCTCCCGTATCGCCTGAAGCGGCATCGCTCATGAAGAGCGTCCATGTGCCCTGTGTGCTTGCTCCACCGAAGCTACCGGCCAAGCTGACTGGCGCGTCGGCAGCGCCACTGGGGGCGTAAGTTCCGGGTGGAATGGGACTACCGAATCCAGCGTTATCAGCAGCAGTCCAAAAATCATCTCCGCCGTCAGCGAATGTGTAATTGCCATCCAACGTCGAGGAATCACCAGAAGTTCCGCCGGGATCACCGACTCGAACCATCAAATCCGCGGTCGTTGTGCCATTCGAGACGGTCGCTGTGACATCTCCAACCCAAGAGTGGGTCGCACCGAACAATGTGACCGAAACATCGTTGATGGTTTCGTCAGCACTGATGACGATGGCGCTAGTGATGCCCGCTGGGTCGTCGTCCGGGATGCTGAATCCGGCTCCCGAATTGTCTGTGATATCGGCAATTGAGGCCGAAGCCATCATTAAGCCGACCGCTATCGCGCTCGTTACCGTAAAATATCGTTTCATTCTTACCCCCCAAAAAATACGATTGTAATGCACTGCTGTTCCCTGACGTAGAGTCAAATATGGCACCCGCCACTGACCTGTTATATATTAAACACAATGAGAACAAGCTTCCAAAATACGCTAAACAGCGAGTCGGTCAAGTTTGTCCGGTGATATTTTGGGCGTTTTGGGGAAAAAAAGACGGTTATGGGGGGGTTGTCGTGTTTTCATTGTTTTGGGGGGGCTGCATGGCGAGGTTGGTTCCTCGCGAACTTGTTGTAACCGAAGAATTTCCGGATCGGAGATGATGCAATTCATCATGCGACTATACCTGAGCTCAAAAATATAAGGATTTACCGTTAGTGTTTTCGTCAAGTCGGATTGTTGCCGGTCGTTTTTTGATTGCTTGCGCTTGCTTACTCAGCGCCGTGGGATGCCATGGTCCCGAGGAGCAAACCCCTCCCCCAACGACCCCTGTCGTGGTTCCGCGAGGCGGGGTGACTTTTGAGGCACTCGTTCCCAGCGAAGGGGCAGCAGCGGGTCAATTTCAGCAATTGACGGGTGCGGAAACAGGCTTGCAATTCGCCAACGCGTTAGACGCTCCCAACATGCGCAAATACCTGTTGAATGGGGCGGGTTTAGCGACGGGGGATTTTGACAACGATGGGCTGGTCGATGTTTACGCTATTTCGCAAGACGGTCCCAACCGCCTTTACCGGCAGACATCTCCTTGGCAATTTGCCGATGTAACGACCCAAGTGGGTGACTTGACCGGAGGTGACTTGCGCGGCACGGGCGCCGCATTTGTGGATGTGAATAACGATGGTTGGTTAGATTTATACGCGTGCAATATCGATGGCCCAAATCAGCTTTTCATGAATCAGGGTAACGGGCAATTTCAGGAGGAGGCGGCTGCTCGAGGTGTGCAATTTGAGGGTGCTACAACGATGTGTTCATTCGCCGATTACGATCGCGACGGCGACCTTGATTTGTACTTGGTGAACAATCGAGTGCTTTCCATTCTGGAAGAGCAACCCGAGATTAAAATTCGAAAAGTAGGGGATCGCTCCACGGTCCATCCGGATTTTTTAGAACAGTACTTTCTCTTGGGAGATAGGGTCCAGGAAGCAGGTCAGAGAGATCGCCTGTTTCAAAATGACGGGCAAGGTAATTTTATAGACGTTACTGAGGATGCGGGGATTTCTGGTTACGACATGGGTCTTTCTGCGACTTGGTGGGACTACAACGGTGATGGTTGGATGGATCTGTACGTTGGCAACGACCTCAAGTCCCCAGACCACCTCTACAAAAATCAGCAAGATGGCACATTCGAAGACGTCATCGCAGAGACGGTCGGACACACCCCTTGGTTCTCGATGGGCGCTGATTCCGCGGACATCAATAACGACGGTATGTTGGATTTATTGGTCGCTGATATGTCTAGCACAACGCATTACAAGCAGAAGACCACGATGGGTGAAATGGGTAATTCTGCGTGGTTCCTAACCATGGGAAAGCCGCGACAGTTCATGCGCAACACGTTGCTGGTCAATACCGGTTCCGACCGTTTACAGGAAGCCGCTAATCTATCGGGGCTGGATTCGACAGATTGGACGTGGTCAATCAAGTTCGGTGATTTGGATAGCGACGGACTGGTGGATCTTTTCGTGACCAACGGAGTGGGCCGAAATATGAATGACTCGGATGCGGGTAAAGCCTACAAGGCCCTGATGGTGGAAGGTGACAGCGCCGCCGCTGAGCAGCAGCTTTTAAAGATGGAACCGCTCAAGGAAAAAAATCTGGCGTTCAAAAATACAGGAGAATTGGCGTTCGAGAATGTGGCCGAATCCTGGGGAGTGGATCATTTAGGGGTTAGCCAAGGCGCCTCGCTGGTTGATTTGGATCGCGACGGCGATTTGGATTTGTTGGTAAACAACATGAATGAACCCTTGGGAATTTACCGCAACGCTATTTCGACGAACAATAATTTATTGATTCAGTTGCGGGGCAGCGAAAGTAATCGATTTGGCCTCGATGCCAAGGTGACCGTCGGCATGAATGGTGTTGAGTTGGTTCGTTATCTGACATCGTCACGGGGCTTTATGTCGGCAGACGACCCGGTTCTCCATTTCGGCCTCGGGGATTGCCCGCAAGTGGAACACGTCACCGTGGATTGGCCGAGCGGAATTCGACAGCGGTTCGAAGATGTTCAGGCGAATCAATTGGTCACGATCACCGAGGGCACCGAGGGGCAAGTAACGCCGCAAGCCGTGGCAAAAATTCGCCCTCTGTTTGCGGATGCCACTTCCAGCGGTTTGGGCGTTAAGCATGCAGAAATGGAATACGATGATTTTCAGCACCAACCCCTGCTGCCAAATAAGCTAAGTCAATTGGGCCCCGGTCTGGCATGGGGTGACGTCAACAAGGATGGTCTCGAGGATTGCTATTTCGGAGCTGCCGCAGGCAGTTCCGGCAAACTGTTGATGCAAACTTCGGCTGGGCAATTCGGCTCGCCACAAAAACTGGCCGACAGTCGTAGTTTCGAAGACATGGGGGCCGTCTTTCTAGATGTTGATCGCGACGAAGATCTCGATCTTTATGTAGTTAGTGGCGGATACGAACGCGACGCGGAGAGTGAATATTTACAGGATCGGCTTTACCTGAATGATGGAAACGGATCATTTACGTCCGCGCCGCTAGATGCCATACCCGATCATCGCGTACCAGGTAGCTCGGTCTCTGCAGCCGACTATGACCGTGACGGCGATCTCGATCTGTTTGTGGGCACACGATTTCAAGCTCGTCAATGGCCACTGCCCGCTGATTCTTACTTGTTGCAAAACAATGACGGCAAATTAGTTGATGTATCCCAGGAAAAAGCGCAGCCGCTTAAAAATCTTGGATTGGTAACGGGTTCTGTGTGGTCGGATGTCGACCAAGATGGTTGGGTCGATTTACTGGTCACGTTGGAATGGGGCCCCGTCAAATTACTCAAAAATCAAAACGGCACCTTGGTAGACGCCACCGAAGATTCCGGACTTGCCACCCAGTCAGGGTGGTGGAATTCTATTTCCAGTGGGGATGTCGATAACGATGGCGATCTGGATTTCGTCGTTATGAATTTCGGACTGAATACTAAATATCATGCCGATGATGAGCATCCCGTCACCCTGTTTGCCAGTGACTTTGATGAAAACGGAACGCTGGACTTGGTCGAGGCGGAATACGAAGGAGATATCTGCTACCCCATTCGAGGGCGCAGTTGCAGTTCCCACGCGATGCCGTTTTTGAAAGAAAAATTTCCTACCTATCACGAATTTGCGTTGGCGGATGTCAGCCAAATTTACTCCGACAATTCCCTCGATGATTCGTTACGGTACGCGGCTAACCAGTTGCAGTCGGCACTGTTGATCAATGACGGAAGTGGGAAATTTGACCTGCGATTGTTACCACGCATGGTTCAGATATCACCAGGATTTGGCACTGCCTTACGAGACTTTAATGGCGACGGAAATTTGGACCTTTGTATCGCCCAAAACTTTATGAATCCGCAACCGGAAACGGGGCAGATGGACGGCGGGCTAGGCGCGCTATTGCTGGGGGATGGGGCCGGCAATTTCGATCAATTATCGCCCACGGCCTCGGGAATTTCAGTGCCTGGCCAAGGCATGGCCTTGACCGTTTCTGATTTTAACGAAGACGCGCTCCCGGACCTGCTGATGAGTGTTAACGACGGCCCTTCGCGGGCTTGGATCAATCAGGCTCCCGCCCAAGGTAAACAACCGCTCGTGGTGCGGCTGAATGCTGGGACAGGAAACACCCATGGCGTCGGTAGCCGCTTAAAAGTGATAACTCAGCAGGGCGTGCAGACGCATGAAGTAACCGCAGGGTCTGGGTATCTATCGCAATCATCGCCCCAAATATTCATTCTCAACGACCCTGACAACCCTATCGTGCGGCTCCAAATAAGTTGGCCAGACGGAACTCAGCAGGATTATCCCTTCGATGAGGACATGAAATCACCACTCGTCATCGAAAAACAAACCGCGGTTAGTAAGCAGTGACTCGGAATCCGAGCGGTTTCTAAGTCCCGGCAGTTACAAGGTTTTACCGGCGTTTAGTGACCATGAGATTACGGTCGGTGATCTTTTCGCCGCCGAGTATTTCTGTTTCTGGGAAGGCTTGTTCAATTGCCGAGTCAAGTGTTTGTTTGCTTGTTTGAGCTTGAGACAACCCCGCGTCCATCATCGTGGGGTTATCCACCGTCTCTGCCGTTTCGTGCCGTCCATCTAGAAAGCAATCATCGGGCATGGCAGGGACTTGGAACCAAGGTAGCACAGCGGTGATGCCGCGATCGAGGCGGTTGCTTAGCAAGGGCTCTTCAGCGAATCGCCAATCTCCATTCCCACGTGGATTGGTTAGGTCAGGAGTATTGGATTGAGGCCGTAGTTGACCGGTGCCGGAATTAGCCACTCCGGACCGTCCCCATGAATTTCCGTCCAACGCGAAATAGGCAAGTTGTTCTCCACCGTGAGTTATTTCCTTGTCCCAAGATTGATCTTCCTGAAATAAATAACCGAATTGATCACTGGCTGAGCTCATCAATCTCACGTTGACTGGATCGGAGTCCTTAAAAGATTGAATGCTGCCGAAGATTAATGGATTGCTTTCAAAAGGGACTTCGAAGGAAGTCGTGCCGGTGTTGGAGTTGTCGATCCGACCGACTTCGTATTGCTTCCCATTGAGGTCACCTGCACCTTCGAGGATGGCAACGTAATGGATGTTGCCAAGCGGCGTTGGTGAGGTGGGATCGGCACTTTCTTGCTCTTGAACACGTACGGCAAAACCGCTCGAATTCGCTCCCGCGATGCGGGGTGTCAACGCGGTGTCATGGTGGGCCTCGATTTGAGCCACAACCACAGGTATGAATTCAAAGGGTGTATGGAAAACGGCTTTGGCAAAGGCCCGACCTACTGATTCTTGAATGCCCGCCTCCAGAATGGTTCCATCCTCCATCAGATGTTGCCCGGACTCGACGACGAAATATCCGATTTCTTCATTTGCGTGGGTACCATTCAGATAGTTCCATTCCATCAGTTGCAGCTCAAAACCAGAGCCCGTGACGTTTTGAATGCGCGTCGTGACGGGTTCTCCGTCCTGCATGGTGGGGAGCGATAATACGACCACGGGGTCAATAAATTCGCGGTTGAAATTAACCGTCTGCCAAGCGTGATTCACATTCCTCAGAGCCCCCGTTTCAAAAGGCACTGTCGGTGCGTCGACTGTCAGCGAATAATTTGAGTTGGTGTCCCCGGTGTAGCCGACGACTTGAATGTAGTAGAGGTCGTCTTGCTGCACAGGAATTTTCAAAGACTCGTTATCTGTTGTGGAATCACTTCTAGCAATTTCCGACAGCGTATTGTCATAAACAAAGAAATCCAGATTTCCTGCGGCGTGAGCAAAGGTGATGTCGATCTCGGTGATGCCCACTGCTTTGGCTTGAAAGCGGAAGAAGTCTTGGTCTTCCGGAATATGAATAGAAAGGTTATCGATTTGGGCTGTGCCCAACTGACCCAACCACGTGGCCTGAGGAAAGGCATCGTTTTTCTCTAACTCGTCTCCGGGATTGTTATCGATCCCAGAAAACATCAGGCTCCAAGCATTGAGAGTGCCGGTATCGGCATTGTGCCAATCCACAATTTCCAGGGTCCAGGTGCCGAGTGCTGATTCTCCATTAAAAGCTGCCAAAGGATTGGCCGGGACACTGGTGTGTTGCACATTGAAATTACCGGAAAAAGGCGCGACGCCGTCTTCTAGATTGGCAGGTGCTTGATCATCCAAAAACGTATTAGTGAAATCGTCTTCGCTGCCCAGCAGTCCACCGCCATCCCATTGCGAGTGGATCACGGTGACTTGCGTGCCTTGCGGTGAGGTCAGTTGGAATTCCAAATCACCTAACCATGTGTGATCGAGATCATCAAAAATCAAGTTCAGGTCGGTCAGCGTGATATCGGCACCCTCGATGGTGCTGATAGCGGCTGAACCCGGTTGGCTGGACCCCGTTCCGTCGGGAATGGTCACAGGCGTATCCGTGCTGGGCACGGTGACCGTCACAATATCACCGGGGCCGTCAAAATCGAGCTCGTATCCGTTGGTTGCCCCGTCCACCCCGTCAATGTGCAAGTAGAACGTCTCACCCGCCATGACCTCAAAGGAAAGGATTTCCAAGTCATCGTTGGAGGTACCACTGACGATCAGATTTTCGTTGGAGTCGTAAAGGAAGGCATCTAAATTGCCAAGATCGTGGCTAAACGACGCGGTGATTTCAAAACTACCATCTTCGACCGCCGTGAATTGATAAAAATCTTCATCCTGATCCGTGTGGATGGAAATGGCGGCTTCTTGTCGTTTGGCAACAACGCCCATGTTGGCGGCGGTGCCAAAACTATTATTCGGTTCGTAGCGATCTCCTTGATCGCCAGGCCCATCGGTAATGTCGACAATGATCCGTGTCACGTTATTGGTTTCGTCGGATTCCAGAAGCTGGCTTTCTGGATCCACGACGACTTCCAGCCAGTACTCGCCATCGGGAATACCCGTTATGTCGATCCATTGATTGGCCAGACCGCGTGTGTAGACGTCCGTCCAGCCCGCGGTGACACCTTGGGTTTGACCGCAACTGTGATAATTACTTGGGCCAGCATCGGGATTGTATTCCGCGATATCGATTAAACAAAAACTTATTTTTCCGCCCGTCGCAACGATTTCACCGACGCCACCCTCGGGTGTTACCTCTCGCAGACTGTAGATGGCGTAGCCATCAAAGTGAATATGTCCGTGGCCTGGATGGTAAGTGAATTCGCCTGCCAGATGGTCTTCATGAGAACCGTCGTCATGATAAACGCGTTGCCAGACTTCCTGGTTACCATTAGGGAGAACCTGTCCCCCAAAAACCTCCAAGTTACCCTGTCCGTCGTTTGCCAAAGCGGTCGTAAACCGCAATAGATCACCCTCGACGATGTAGTCATGCAGATAGCCGTCGCTCTCACTTTCCCAGGCGAACATATCAGGATATAGCGGCGTCAACATATTCAGAGGTTCCAAAGCCTCCATCGAGAG